>NZ_JAHEBC010000461.1 GCF_024642405.1 Algoriphagus sp.
GATTCCGATGACAACTGCCAAGATCATCAATACATTAAATATCAATCGAATCAGAACCATCGGATAACCCACGGCTTTACCAAAATCCGGATTGAAAACAAGCATGCTGAATTCCTTCTGAAATAGCGTTAGGGTAATGATGATCAGGACTGCCAGTCCTCCATAGATATATAAATCCTCCTCTAAAATGGCAATTGCATTTCCGAATATAAATTGGTTTAGACCAGCCATCTCTGGATTACCTGATTTCTGAATGACGGTAAGCAAAACCACTCCAAATCCAAAGAAGATGGATAGAATAGAGGCAATAATGGCATCTTCAGTCAATTTGGTATTGCTTCTAATCCATGACGTAAGAAAAGTGGCTAATGCACCTGAAAGGAAAGCTCCGCTCACAATGTAAATAGGGTTCTTTTCGCCGGCTAAGATGAAACCTAAACAAATGCCAGGAAGAACCGCATGGGAAATCGCATCCCCTAAAAGCGCTTTTTTATCCAAAAAACTATAAGTGCCTACATAGGCAGAACCCAAACCCAATAAAGTGATTCCGATCACAACAAATGCGATGGAGCTGTCCTGAAATGTAAAGAAGTATAGAAAATCTTCCATATCAGTTTTTTAATGGGTTGAAATCTTTTTGCTTGATCAGATCGGTAACCTTGGTCAGTAAGTTTAGCTTTCCTCCATATGTCTTTCGAAGAAGATCCTCCGATATGACTTGTTCGATAGGGCCAGAGGCAACTAAATGCAGGTTTAGCATAATGATCCAATCGAAGTAATTCATGGCGGAATGAATGTCATGATGAACAACAATGATTGTTTTTCCTTTAGCGGTCATCTCTTTTAGCAAGTTGAAAATTGCTGTTTCGGTGGACATATCCACTCCGGCAAAGGGTTCATCCATTAAGTAAAGATCCGCTTCCTGTGCCAAAGCTCTGGCGATAAAAACACGTTGCTGCTGCCCTCCGGATAATTCAGAGATCTGTCTGTTGACAAAAGACATCATGCCTACCTGATCCAAACAACTTAAAGCAATCTCTTTTTCTTTTTTTCCAGGTCTTTTGAAAAGTCCAAGCTTGCCATAGGTACCCATCATCACCACATCCAATACCGAAGCAGGGAAATTCCAATCTACAGACTCCCGCTGTGGAACGTAGCTGATTTTTGATCGAACCTGATCCAGTGATTTGTCAAAGACTTTGACATAACCGCTGCTTGGTTTGACTAATCCCATGATCGCTTTGATTAAGGTGGATTTCCCAGCTCCATTTGGCCCAAGAATCCCTATCAGTTTTCCGGAAGGAAGACTTAAGTCAACATTCCAAAGTACCGGGCTTTGATCGTAACTGACGATAAGATCATGTATTTCTAGAATTGGATTATCTACTTGTGTGATCATGGGTTTAGGCTTTTAAAGATGGTTTGTAGATTGGTGTTTACCATTCCTATATAGGTTCCGGCAGGTGTGTCAGGTGCATCGAGGCTGTCTGTAAAAAGTGGTCCAGCCATTATGATATTATGGTTTTGATTGGCGCATCCTGCTACGACAGCTTCAATTGCTTTGGGGGAAATGGTTTGCTCCGCAAATACCGCATGAATATTTCTGTCTACAATAAATTGAATCAACCCGGTCAAATCCCGTAATCCAGGTTCACTAAGGGTTGATAATCCTTGCAGGCCTTTTACCTCCAGGTTATATGATTTTCCAAAATAGGCAAAGGCATCATGTGCGGTTATCAAAGCCTGATTGGTACTTTTCAATTGATCTACTTTCAATTGAATCTCCAGGTCCAAGGCTTGAAGTTTTTCCAGATAGATTTCAGTATTCTCACGAATTTCTTTTTCCCAATCGGGTTTCCAGCGAATTAACTCCTCAGAAGTATGGGAGAGGGCTTTTGACCATAGTTTGACATCAAACCAAATATGTGGATCAACACTATGAGCTTCCGGTCCGGATCGCAATAATAGGCTTTGAGGTAAATCTTCCGCGGCATTAATCAGGTTTTGACTGTAGGAGAGTTTTTCAAAAATCTCAGTCATTTTTCCCTCCAAAAACAACCCGTGATAAATCACGATATCTGCCTCCTGAAGCAAATCCAAATCTCTGACTGAGGCTTTGTACAAATGCGGATCGACACCAGCAGGCATTAAAGCTTTGACATCCGCTTTATCTCCCAAGATATTCTTAACTCCATCTGCCAGGATACTGGTTGTAGCCACTACCAATGGTTTTTCACGTTGTGTTTTATCTTCCATCTTGCAGGAGAATAAACAAGCGAGTAGAAGTAAAGGGATCAGGATATTTTTCATGATTGGATCACCAAAATATTAGCTGCAACATCCTTTGACATGAAGAGAGTTTTTTTCTGATCTACTAAAATTTCCAGCGATCCATCAAACTCCACTTTGTCCAATATTTTAATCCTTGCTCCGATATAAGCTCCCACTTTGTCCAAGTATCTGAGGAAGGCGGCAGAGCTATCTTTTACTGCTACGATTTGTCCCGTCTGATCCACTTCCATTTCATTTAATGCTACTCTAGGTCTAGCTTTCACATCCCCGAATTCATCAGGAATTGGATCTCCATGAGGATCAAATTTCGGATAGTTCAAATAGGTGTCCAATCGTTGGATGAGTAGGGTAGATTGTATGTGTTCTAGCTGCTCCG
>NZ_JAHEBC010000462.1 GCF_024642405.1 Algoriphagus sp.
TTTTCCAAAATTGCTTTTGCTAAGGCTACCCGCTTTCTCTGACCACCGGAAAGTGTTCCTACAGGAAGATCGGTGTCATGAAGCCCCAGTTTACCTAGAACTTCTTTTACTTGGTATTCAAAATCCCAAGCCTGGAAGGCATCCATTTTCTCGAAAAGTACAGCCATCTTGTCGGAGTTATCAATGCCACGTTCTGCTTCCAGCATGGCTTTGTGATAATCCTCAATGACATTAAGAACTTCTGAATTACTTTGGTCAAAAATGGTTTGGTAAATAGTCAAAGTTCCTTCAAATACAGGGTTCTGATGAACATAAGCCACTTTCACCTGCTGATTGATTCCAACTTGACCTGTATCAGGTATTTCTAAACCCATGATGATTTTCATCAATGTAGATTTGCCGGCACCATTAATACCAACTAAAGCGATTTTTTGACCTTGGGAAATGCCAAAAGAAATATTTGAAAAAAGCTTGCGCTCACCGAACGCTTTACTGAGGTTTTCGACCGAAAGGTAATTCATGCCGCAAAAGTAAGGAAAAGCTAATGGAGAATAAGTATGACTTCCTAAGTTTCAATAGAAAAGCTACTTTAAGGAAATGAAAACCATCCATGACATCATTAAACTCGGCGATCCTAGACTTTATGAACTTTGCGAACCAGTTCTCGAATCAGATTTGGATCAAGTTCCAACATGGACGCAGCAACTTCATGAAGCGATGGAAGACATTCGGAAAGTCTATGGTTTTGGAAGGGGAATTGCTGCTCCACAGTTGGGAATCATGAAGCGGATGTTTTACCTGAATTTAGATAAACCCTATGTCATTCTAAATCCAGAATTAAAAAGTCTTAGTGAAGAGATGTTTGAAATGTGGGATGATTGCATGAGTTTTCCGAATCTTCTGGTGAAAGTTCGAAGGCATCAATCATTGACTTTGAGCTATAGAGATGAAAATTGGAAGCAGCAGGAATGGGATGCTTCCGGAGCTATTTCTGAATTGATTCAGCATGAATACGACCATCTTAACGGGGTTTTATGTACCATGAGGGCGATTGATCAGAAAAGTTTTCGTTGGAAAGAATAGTTTGATTTTATCCTATTCTTCAATTTCTAGTTCATGAAATCTCAATACTTTCCCAGATTAATTAGAATTTCCCCTTCCCCTTCGGGATTTTTTTTCTAATTTTGCCCCAATTTGGACGTAAGTAAATTCATCTTCTATTCCCCCTTTTGTAATGCCAAAAGATAGTAGCCTCAAGCACGTACTCATCATCGGTTCTGGTCCCATCGTCATCGGCCAAGCATGTGAATTTGATTATGCAGGTTCTCAAGCAGCAAGATCTCTTCGTGAAGAAGGAATCATTGTGACGTTGATTAACTCCAACCCTGCCACGATTATGACTGACTCAGTGACAGCGGATAATGTGTATTTGCTTCCATTGGAAAAAAAGTCAATCATCCAGATCCTGAAAAATCATCCGGATATTGATGCTGTGCTTCCTACTATGGGAGGTCAGACTGCCTTAAATTTGGCCATCGATTGTGAAAATGCTGGTATTTGGAAAAAATTCAATACCAAAATGATCGGAGTGGATATCGATGCAATCGATACTGCCGAAAACAGAGAAAAATTTAAAGCACTGATGGAAAAAATCGGTGTGGGTGTATGTAAAGGATCAACAGCTACTTCTTTTCTACAAGGAAAAGAAATCGCCCAAGAAATTGGTTTTCCTTTGATCATTAGAGCTTCTTATACACTTGGTGGTGCTGGCGGAGCATTTGTTGAGACTGCCGAGGATTTTGAAAAGCACCTAAGTGCTGGACTTCAGGCCTCTCCGGTCCATGAGGTATTAATCGAGCAAAGTATTCTGGGTTGGAAGGAATACGAGTTGGAGGTAATGCGTGACAACATCGGGAATATGATCGTGATCTGTTCTATCGAAAACTTTGATCCAATGGGAGTACACACGGGGGATTCGATCACAGTGGCACCTGCTATGACTCTTCCTGATACTGTTTATCAACGCATGAGAAATTATGCAATTACCATGATGAACAGCATCGGTAATTTTGCCGGAGGATGTAATGTTCAGTTTTCTGTAAGTCCTGATAACGAAACGATCATCGGGATAGAAATCAATCCTCGAGTATCCCGTTCATCGGCATTGGCATCCAAAGCAACAGGTTATCCAATTGCAAAAGTGGCTGCTAAGCTAGCAATAGGATACAATTTGGATGAACTCCCTAACTCCATCACGGGCACAACTTCAGCGTTCTTTGAGCCGGCAATTGACTACGTGATTGTAAAAGTACCTCGTTGGAACTTTGACAAGTTTAAAGGTTCTGATAGAAGGTTGGGTCTTTCTATGAAAGCTGTTGGAGAAGTAATGGGAATTGGAAGAAACTTCCAGGAAGCACTTCAGAAAGCATGTCAATCTCTTGAAATAAAAAGAAATGGTCTTGGGGCTGATGGTAAAGAGCTAAAAGATCAAGAAAAGATTTTGTATTCTTTGGCAAATCCAAGCTGGAATAGATTATTCCATATTTATGATGCATTTAAACTTGGAATATCTTTTAGGACCATTTATGATTTGACAAAAATTGACAAGTGGTTCTTAAGACAGATTGAAGAATTGATTCACCTCGAAAATGAGATCGATA
>NZ_JAHEBC010000463.1 GCF_024642405.1 Algoriphagus sp.
GTTGATCTGCATGTTTTGCAGCATATGCTTTTACGTTTGTCATGAAAAATTATGGTTAAAGGTTCTAATTAATGTCAAATACAAAAGGATTCAATTTTAAGTTTTTAACCTGAAAATAAACAGTTTTTAGGCCGAGGTTCAGGAATCTTCTCCTCTTATTATTCTTCAGAAAAATCTAAATCTTTAGCGGCTTCTTTGTCAAGATACCAAGTTAAGTCTTCACTAGTTGGTTTAACCAAAGAAGCTGGATACTTTTCAAAATCACCCTCCAGCATCACTATTTCTTGCACTTTTTCTGATTTGTTGGCTCCCGTAACCAAAAAAGCTACTGCCTTGGCATTATTTACAATTCTTCCAGTGATCGTCACTCTTTTTTGACCTGATACAGGATGAACAGCGACCACACAGTTTTCTTTGGAATTCCACAAGTCAATCGATTCAGGGAAAATTGAAACGGTATGTCCATCATCCCCCATCCCAAGCATTACCAAATCAAACTGTGGAATACCATTTACTAAAGGCAATTCATCCTCTAAAACTTCACTATAACGAATTGCTTCTTCCTGGGGATCATTTTCACCTATTACCCGGAAAATATTTTCATCCGGCATATCAATCTTAGACAATAAATGATCTACTGTCATTTTGTAGTTGCTTTCAGAATCGGAGGGAGGAACACATCTTTCATCACCCCAATAAAAGTTGATGTTATCCCAAAGAATATCTTCTCCCAACTCTTCAGCGATGTAATCAAAAATAACTTTGGGCGTACTCCCGCCTGACAGAGCCACATGGATTTTCTCTCCTGTATCAGACATTTCTTTTAAAATGTACGCAAATTCCTCGGCGAGACTTTCCTTTGAACTAAATACTGAAATATTCATAAATGTTAAATAGAAGGTGATATTGAAATTTGAAAAAAGGTATTGAGATTATAAAATACAGAATCCAGTTTCGTCAGTAAGTCGTTTTCCCGGGTTTCTCCATCCAAAATGTCCTTCAAACATCTCATCTGAATTTCTTGGTCCCCAAGTACCAGCAGCATAGCCAAATGTCGGGACATCTTCATTCTCCCAATATTTCAAAATAGGGTCGACAAATTTCCATGCGGCTTCAACTTCATCAGCACGGGCATATAAAGTGGTATCTCCTTGCATTGCATCTAAAAGCAATCTTTCGTAAGCATCCATAACCTGAGCAGAATCCAAGTCAGAATAATAGAAATCAAGATTGGCTTGCTCTACATTGAAACCTAACCCAGGCACTTTAACTCCAAATTTGATCAAAATACCTTCATCTGGTTGGATTCGGATGATCAATTTATTGTCCTTTTTGTAGGCATCTTGACTTTTGAAAACCTCATGTGCCGGAGACTTAAAGTGAATTACTACTTCTGTCACTTTGGTCGGCATATATTTGGCAGTTCTCACATAAAAAGGAACATCTTTCCATCTCCAATTGTCAACGAAAAATTTAATTGCGGCAAAAGTCTCAGTCTTTGAGTTTGGATCAACTCCTTCCTCTTCACGATATCCTTTTACTTTTTTACCATTAATGGTGGAGGCGACGTATTGACCTTTCATGGTATGAGTTGCTAATTCATCCTCATCGGTCATAATCCGTAGTGATTTCAAAGCTTTCACTTTCTCATCCCTGATTTCTTCAGCACTTGAATTAATCGGCGGCTCCATTACAATGAGCGATAGAATTTGAAGTAAATGGCTTTGAAACATATCCCGAAGCGCACCTGACTTATCATAGTACCCACCTCTTTTTTCCACTCCTACGGTTTCGGCATTTGTGATTTCCACATGGTGGATATATCTACGATTCCAGGTTGGTTCAAAAATCGAATTTGAAAAACGGGTTACCAAAAGATTCTGAACTGTTTCTTTACCTAAGTAATGGTCAATTCTATAAACTTGGTTTTCGTTAAAATATTTATGCAAGCCTTCGTTTAGCTCTTTTGCAGTTTCCAAGCTATATCCAAAGGGTTTTTCGACAATAATCCTTTTCCACCCATTATCTTCTTTAGTTAATCCGGCCTCACAAAGGTTTTTAGCTATGATTTCATAAAGACTAGGTGGTGTCGATAAGTAAAAAATAAAGTTTTCCTCGCATCCATAATCTTTGTTTAACTGATCTATTCGATTGGCAAGTGGAGTGTAATCGCTATCATATTCATCTCCTAAGTCCTGATAGAATAATTTATCAGTAAAGGCTTTTATGAAAGATGATTCTTCTTTGCTGATTTCCTTTCCTAAAAACTCGCTTTCTTTTACTACTTTTTGACGAAATTCCTCAACAGACATATTACTTCTGCTAGCTCCTAAAACAACAAAGTTCTGTGGAAGATGCTTGCCTTTATATAGATTGTACAAAGCAGGAACTAGCTTTCGGACTGTCAAATCTCCAGAAGCTCCAAAAATTATGAGCATCTGATTTAAGGTTTTTTTCATATGTCGGTTTATATTTTCGGCACTTATTTCAAATTTATTTTAATTCCTAGAACACAAAAGTAAATTGAAAGGAAACAGGTTCATTTTAGTGACCACTTCAAATAATTTCTCAAAATCCTTCCAACTAAGCATTTTGTAATTGTAATTTCTTAAGAACTGGGTTAGTTGATTGGGATAAAAAAGTAAACAATTGCCA
>NZ_JAHEBC010000464.1 GCF_024642405.1 Algoriphagus sp.
AAAAGAAAAATACCAAAATTGTTCAAAGATTTTATAGGAGACGAGCGAGCTCAAAATATAACTTTTGAAAATTATGTTGGTAAAGTGGTGAAAGATGAAAAAAAAATAAACAAAGCAATGGCTAAGAATTTAGAAAGAGCTTCTGAGATAGCACCAATTACCACATTTGATAAACTAGCTCTTGGTACTATAAGGGTGAATGCCGAAGGTCTAACTGCTCAATCCGAAATTGCTGCTGATCGAAAAGAAAAAGCTGGAATGCTTCAAGAGTCACTTAATGAAGCTGCTGAATATTTGAAACTGAATGATGCACAAGTCAATCAGGCTAAGAATGGAATGTTCAAAAAAGCTCAAAATGGACTACATGAAGTAGATGAGAGTGGATTGGAAGTTCTATCAGCGAGCGATATTGCCAAATTAACACAGTTGGCTAATTTTGCTAGAGGTACTAAAAAACAATCTGATTTTGATTTCTTTCAAAATGAATTTTTAAGAATTGCTCCTAATAGAGCTAAAGTTGTTTTAAAAGATGGTGTAAAAAGTTACAATGAGTTAATTGGATCAAGTTTACCAGAAGAAGAAGCAAACTTAAGATTTTTTGGAATTCCAAAAATTGATACTCAAATCAATGAGGCAAAAGTAAATGCTTTAGGACAAAAGAGAGCAGGAGTAGTTACTCCAATTGAAGATGAGGGATATAAAAGAAGTAAGGTGATGGATGCTTTTAATCAAGTCTTACCATATATCAGACCTTCTGATGCAATGGAACTTGATCCTTTACAAACAATGGGAGAGCGAGCATTCTTGGCTTCTAATCATGAGGTTGCTGTTCCAGCAGAAAAGTATAACCCTCAATTAAAGTCTCCATACAATGTTTCATTTCAAGATATGAGAAATGAAAATACTTCTGATTTTAGAAATATTGAAAGACAAGTGGGTTATAATCCTGCTGCACTTTCAGCTATGGCTAGTCAAAAGTATGCTGCCAATCAAAAAATTGGGGCTGAAGAATTTAGAGTAAATCAAGGAATTGAGAACCAAATTTATAATAGTAATATTGATAGATTGAATGATGCGCAATACAAAAATCTTGGAATAATTGCCTCACAAAATGAAAAACAAGCAACAGCAGCATCAAATACTAAAATTGGTACACAACGTGCACTTGACTCTATTTCTAGTAAGATTCTTCAAGATAAGCTTGCAAGAAAAACTCTTCAAACATATGAAAATATGTACAACTATAGATTTGACAATCGAGGTAGAGCTATAAACTGGAATGGTCCAGTGCAATATAATATTCCTGATTTCAATAATGTTCCAAAAGATCAATATGGAAATCCTTTATATGTACCAATTAATGGAAGTGATGCAAGCACTACAGCAAATACTACCACTGCAAAAAATGGAACATTTATTAAATCCTTCAAAGGATTATAAAATTAACTCTAACTAAATTTGATATAGGTAAGAGTTATTAGCTCTTACCTATATTTATTTTTAACAATTTTGGTTATGCTATCTTTCAAATAGATTTGTCAATCATAACCTACAGTGTTAAATTTATTAACCAATAAATCTCAATCAAATGGCTTCTTACACTGATACTAATTTACCTGAATTTAATCCCTATATCCAACAGCAACCAATTCAACAAATGGTTGAAGTGGGAATGGGTAAGCAACAGCAGTTTGATTTGGGTGTTGAAAGAATACAAACTAGCATTGATCAAATTGCAGGATTGGATGTAATTCGAGGAATAGATAGGAAATATCTACAAGCTAAAATGAATCATGTTGGAAATCAATTAAAGAGTGTTGCAGCAGGAGATTTTTCAAACTTTCAATTAGTGAATGCGGTATCAGGAATGACAAGTCAAGTTACTAAGGATCAAAATGTGATCAATGCAGTACGCTCCACTCAAAAATATCGCAAAGGAGTTACCGAGATGGAAGAAGCTAATAAAGCTGGAAAAGGTGGTCCAGGAAATGATCACATGTTTAAACTTAAAAGTTCAGAATGGTTAAATAGTGAAGATGTCAATCAGACATTTGATTATGGTTATGAACAATATTCTGACTATAAATCCCATGCTGTAGAAGTTTTTAAAGCTCTTGTTCCAGATTCAACCATCACAGAAGAAGCTTTTGGTCAAGACAAAAATGGAAACCTTATTATTAAAGATGCTACAGTGAGAGATCAATATAAAGGTATCCCTCCAGAACGAATTGCTCAAGCTTTAAATGCAGGATTGAGTGTTGCAGATTTTAGACAAATGGAGATTGATGGTGTATATAATTATGCCAATGTTCCAGATGAAGTTTTTGCTCAAAAAATCAATCAACAATATGTTAAAGACATTGAGTATTGGAATAAGGAAAAGTTAAAATTTGTTTCTTCTTTGAGTTCTACAAATGATCTGACAATACGAACAGATATCAGTAATAAGATCAATCAAATAAATAAACAAATTGAAGCAGTTGAATCGAGGTATCAGGGAATTTCATCAGCATTTTCATCAGGGAGTACTGATGGTGCTAAATCTCAACTGCAAACAATGAATTTTATAGAGCAATTTTCTAAAGCGTTCTCTTATGCTGAAACTTCAGCAGAGTATAAAGAAAATTACTTTGCTAAGATGAAGC
>NZ_JAHEBC010000137.1 GCF_024642405.1 Algoriphagus sp.
AATCGATTACGGTTCGGGGTTTGATTTTTTTTGCTGAAGCCTCAGATTTTTAGATCGAAAGTATAAAAAACAGAAAAGCAGCAGCAAGTACCACAATCATCTTTTGAGCTTTCACTTTTAGATCTGGTTCAACTTTTCTCTTCCTTAAAACCAAAACGGCCAAACTAATGGCTATAAGCTGAAGACCTAAGCTTACTCCGTTTAATGGCCCCATAGGAGCATCCAGATATTGGAATTTAGTGTTAAAAATGGCAATCGTGCCTAGTATAATACCTACAATCCCAAAAAGGAAAGACCTTTCTAGTAGTACACTATTTGGTTGGTTTGTCCACTTCATTCTTTTATTTGGAAATAAGGCTCGAAGATAAGGAAAGAAAAGAAAGAAAGTATTCTAATCACTTTGAAGGTGATATGATACTGGATTTTCTTTTCTCTAAGTATTCAGTAATCTGATCTACCGAAAGCGTATTTAAGGTCATTTCTTTTGTGAGTCCACCTTTTCTTCCCACTAAAACTCCATAATGCATATCGGCATATCCGTCCATTTCATGGGCATCAGGATTGATGGAAAGTTTTACACCTTGATCCATCGCATAACGAACCCATCTCCAGTCCAAATCTAATCTCCATGGATTTGCATTAATTTCAATCACAACATTGTTTTTTGCACAAGAATCAATAATGCTTTTATGATCAATAGGATATCCTGCTCTTCTTAAAAGAAGTCTGCCGGTTGGATGACCTAAGATTGTGGTATAAGGATTTTCAATGGCTGTTAAAAGTCTATGAGTAGCTTTTCGAATATCCATATTCAAAATAGAATGGATGGAAGAAACGATAAAATCAAAGCTGGCAAGCACATCATCAGGATAATCTAAACTTCCATCCGGCAAAATATCACTTTCAATTCCCTTGAAGATTTTGAAGGGAGCTAATTCTTTATTTAGCTCGTCAATTTCCTGATGTTGTTTCACAATCCTTTCCACTTCTAATCCTCCTGCATAGAATGCAGTTCTACTGTGGTCAGAAATTCCAAGGTATTCGAAGCCTAATTCCTTACAATGTTCTGCCATTTGTTTTAGGCTATGTTTTCCGTCACTGTAGGTTGAGTGGTTGTGGAGAATGCCCTTCAAATCTGAGTCTTTAAGCAATTTTCCTATTTTTTTATCTTTCGCCAACATGACTTCGCCATATCCCTCTCTCATCTCGACTGGGATAAATTGCAATTCATTTTTACTGAAAAACTCTTCTTCAGAATTGAAGTCCTTTTTATGGATCAGGTCTCCTATACTGGTTTTGTCAGCGACATTTTCATTAAGAAATAATGGAGATGCAGAAAGGATCATTTTCTTCCAGATAAAATCTTTCTTACTGCAAAAGTGGACAGTAATCTGAAGGTCAAAATCTTTTAATTTGCCTCTCCATGCAAAAGGGCCTGATGCAGCCATATCCCATTGAATTGCACTCCATTTTTTTAATTTTTCCTTTCCTCCAAATAAGGATTCCATCCCTATTAACCATTCCGCTTCGGCAATTATCTCCGTTTTTCGGGCAAAATCACCAACTATCGCAAGCTCCGAACCTTCATATAAGGCTTTTAAATCGTTAGAAAGATTTTCAATAATCTCTTCCACATCTGCATAGAGCCATTTACCTTCATTGGATGCCTTAAATTCTAGGTTTTCAATGATTGTCTGTTGCGTCTTTTCACCAAAGCCTTTTATCTTGGCAACTTTACCTGATTGGCAAGCTTCCATCAACTCATGAGTACTTGTGATGCCTAATTCCTGCCAAAGAATTTTGACTTTCTTAGGCCCCAGTCCTTTTATTTGCAGTATTTCTAAAATTCCTGTTGGAGTTTTTTCTAATAGTTCATCTAAAAGAGCAAATGACTCAGACTCTTTAAGAGAAAGTATAGCTTCTGAAATACTTTTTCCGACACCTGGGATTTTCTGTATTTCATCTTCACTTAGATCCATCAAATCCTGATCTCCTCTCTCAAGAGAATTAAGAGCACTTTGATAGCTTCTGATCTTAAAACTGTTTTCCTCATGCAATTCCATAAGTTGAATGCATAGTTTTAGATTCTTAAGAATGGTCTTGTGGTCCAAAATCTTTTGTTTATTATGTTAAGTATTGAGACAAATGTCTCTATTTATTGTTTCAAATTAAAGGTTGAAAGCTTAACTTAAAATTGAAATTTAATTCTGAAGAAATGAATTATTGGATGGTTAAATCTGAACCGGGTTCATATTCCTGGGAGGATTTTAAAAAAAAGGGAGAAGATGTTTGGGATGGAGTGAGGAATTATCAGGCTCGTAATTTCCTGAGAGACATGAGGCTAGGGGATTTGGTTTTGTTTTACCATAGTGGAAAAGAAAAAGAAGTGGTAGGTATTGCGGAAGTTTCTGAAGAAAGCTTTCCTGATCCTTCAAATAATGATTGGCTAGCTGTAAGATTAAAAGTGAACAGAAGCTTAAAGAACACCGTTTCTTTACAGGCGATCAAGTCAGAAGATGCTCTTTCAGGTATGCTCATGCTTCGTCAAAGTAGACTATCGGTAATGCCTCTCGAAAAATCTGAATTCGATTTGATTTTAAAAATGGTTTCATGAAAATACTAATTACAAGCATATTGCTGCTTTTTATTTCAAATGTCTCTTGGGCACAAATAAAATTCATTGAGAGACTTGAAGTTCCTTCAGAAATGTATGAACCAAATTTTGAAATGACTCGAGTTGAAGATGGGATTGTCGCATTTCGAACTGTACCAGAAAAAGGGCTGAATTTTCGGAGAAAGATTCAATATTTTAAAACCGATTTTAATTTAGCGCCAACAAAGGTGATTGAATTTCCGGTGAAGGAAGGCTTTGATATTATTGGATTTGATGTTGATGAGGGTTTTCTGTTTCTTTTGTTACAAAAGGGCTATGCTTCCAATTCTGATAAGTACATTTTTAAAATAGATTTGGATTCCAATAAGGGGATCGAGTTTGATGCCAATAATTTACTGGATATGGAGTTGGTAGAGTTTCTGGTTTTGGATGGAAAGGCTCTATTTATGGGTATCGCTGAAAGAAACCCAGTCCTTCAAATATTTGACTTGAGCGAGAGTTCGGTCATTACTGTTCAGGGCATTTATAATCCAGATACACAAGTTCTACAATTGAGAAAAGTCCCTGAATTAAAGGAAATGGAACTTGTGATGAGTCGAGAGGTAAAAAACCGAAGCAAGGAAATTTTAGTGAATACTTATGACCTGAATGGGAATCTGATGAGAGAAGTAAGAGTAGATCAATTTGGAGACTCAGATCAAGAAATTATGGATGGATTGCTATTGCCTATGAGGGAATACCAGCAGGCAATGATTGGATCATTCGGTTATGAAAGAAGAAATACATATTTAGGGATGTATATCATGGATATTAATGAATTTGGAGAACATAGTTTCAAAATTTATACCCTGAAAGACTTTCCGAACTTTTATAATTATCTGGAGGAAAAAGAAAAAATTAAAAAAGATGAAACTGTTGAAAAAGATTTGGAAAAAGACAGAGTTCCTACCCTAAGAAATATTTATTCAATCAGGGATGTCCATATTACTGATGAGGCTTATTTAGTTTATTTTGATCATTACAATATGATGAATTCAAGAGGTAATACTAGGCCGGGATCTTATTCCCCGTCTAGTTTGTACCGATATGATCGTTTAAACCGACTAGGATATACACCATATTTTGCAGATCCTTTCTATCAAAATGTTTTGCCAAATGGTAGTTCTTTTCAAGTCACCACAGAATTTCAATATGTTTCAGCTCACTTTGCAAAAATAGGGAAGGAAGGAAATGTGATCTGGGATAATTCAAGTACTTATGATGATTTTACTACGAGCTATACAGAGCCATTTGGTGAAATGGCAGTTGTCGGCGAGGATGTTTACCATATGTATGTCGAAAATCTGGATCTGGTATTAAGTTTTTTCAGAAATGGTGAAAAAATATTTGATAATCAGTATTATGAATTGGAATTAGTGGAGGAAAATGAAAGAATAAAAGATACTGATTCCGAAAGCCTTAGACTTGTACATTGGTATGATAGGTATTTTTTATTGAGTGGTAATCAAAGGGTTAGATATCAAGATGATACAGGAAAGGAACAAGTCCGGGAAGTATTCTTCGTGACCAAAATTTTGGTAGATGGTGATTTGTACCAGCCGGAAGAGTCTCTAGACTAGAAATTCTTTCTATATTTACCCACAAATCTTACCCATGCAAAAAAGGCTAGTCTTAGACGAAGAACAGATTGCCATCATTCTGAGGAGATTCTGTCATCAACTCATCGAAAATCACGACGATTTCGAAAATACGGTACTTTTAGGATTGCAACCAAGAGGCACATTATTGGTTGATAAAATTGTTTCTTTACTTCAAGAAATTTCTGGAGTAAAAGTTCCCTCCGGATATTTAGACGCCACTTTTCATAGAGACGACTTCAGAAGAAGAGACTTGCCACTAAAGGCAAATGAGACTAAAATCGATTTCTTGGTAGAAGGAAAAAAAGTGATTTTGGTAGATGATGTTCTTTACAAAGGCAGGTCAGTCAGAGCGGCAATGGATGCTATGATCGCATTTGGGAGGCCACAAAAAGTTGAATTGATGGTGCTCGTGGATCGAAAACTTACAAGAGATTACCCAATCATGCCAGATTACTTCGGAGTTCGGATCAATACTTTGGAAAGTCAATATGTGGTTGTGGAGTGGAAAGAACAAGGGTTTGAAAAAGATGCAATCTGGATTACAGAGAAAGATAAAAGTTAATCATGTCTCAAATAAGCACTAAACACCTTTTAGGAATCAAAAACATTACTGAGAATGATGTTCAATTGATTTTAGAAACTGCATCCAACTTCAAGGAAGTAATCAATCGGCCGATTAAGAAAGTACCATCCTTGAGAGATATTACCATTGCTAATGTGTTCTTTGAAAATTCTACTAGAACTAGACTTTCGTTTGAATTAGCCGAAAAAAGACTTTCTGCAGATGTTGTGAATTTCTCTTCCAGTAATTCTTCCGTAAAAAAAGGAGAAACACTAGTAGATACCGTGAATAATATTTTGTCCATGAAAGTGGATATGGTAGTAATGAGGCATTCTAGTCCCGGGGCACCTCATTTTTTAAGTAGAAATGTCAAGGCAAATATTGTCAATGCCGGTGATGGAACTCATGAGCATCCGACACAGGCCTTGCTGGATGCATTTTCCATTAAAGAAAAGCTGGGTGATGTAGCTGGTAAAAAAGTCGCAATCATAGGAGATATACTTCACTCAAGAGTTGCTCTTTCAAATATTTTTTGTCTTCAAAAATTAGGAGCTGAGGTAATGGTTTGTGGGCCTATTACTTTGTTGCCAAAGTATGTAGAAAGCCTCGGGGTAAAAGTTGAGTTGGATGTTAGAAAAGCACTACAATGGTGTGATGTGGCAAACGTTCTCAGAATTCAACTGGAAAGGCAACAGATTAAATACTTCCCGAGTCTTAGAGAATACTCGCTTTATTACGGGATCAATAGGAAAATGCTGGAAGAGCTTGATAAAGAAATTGTGATTATGCATCCAGGTCCCATCAATAGAGGAGTTGAATTAAATTCTGACGTAGCAGATTCAAAACAGTCTATTATTCTTGAACAGGTCCAAAATGGTGTCGCAGTCCGAATGGCTGTGCTTTACCTTTTAGCAGGTGTCAAATAATCGGATTTGAAAATTTAAAGAGAGGAATGTATTTAGCACTCCTCTCTTTTTAAATTTTTTTAGTTGGTATACCCTCTCCATCGACCGCCTCCCACATAAAATCCAAGAGTGAATCCAAAATATTGATTAACTGCTTCTCCGATAACTTCTCCTGCTGAATTTTGCAGATTACTAGTTGGGACAAAATTATATTCAGCTCCCATTCTAAATTTGCCTAATTCTACACCCGCTCTTACCATAGGTGCCCATTTAAAGTCGGCTTCTAAATCTCCAAAATTATCTGGATTGTCAAAATCTCCGTTTTGTATATCTATACTACTTAAAGCAAAATAGCCAAATCCAGCTCCCAAATAGGGGGCAACATTGGAACCTCCATTATTAAAATAATAGTCAAAAGTCCCTGTAATAGATAAATTGCCGGAAATCTCCCCTTCATAATCTTCTGTGATGTCGAAATAAGTCACATCTTTTGCTAAACCCGCCACGCCAAATCGGATACCAACATTCATTTTGTTATTTAAATTTATTTTTGGTTCTAAATTAACAAGAGCCCCAATTCCGCCTCCTTTTGGAATAGCAGCACCTAAGTCCATACCCATTCTAAACCTTCCAGCTTGTTGAGCTATTGTCCACTGGCAAACAAAAAGTAAAAGTGTAATTCCTAAGAGTTTTTTCATGGTATGATGATTTTGTTGTTTGATAGTTTAAAAGCTTTAACAAAAAAGATTCCAAAATTTAGAAACCATACTTGTTCGCCGTAGTTTTAAGGTCAAATTCACTTTTATGCTCGTAGTAAATAATTTGATTAAAAAATACGGAAAGCAAAATGCCGTTGATGATATTTCTTTTGAATTGAAAGGTGGCGAAGTTGTTGGTCTTCTTGGCCCGAATGGAGCAGGAAAAAGTACAACCATGAAATGTATCGTGGGATTGTTGCGGAAAACTTCCGGTGAGATTACTATCGGAGGGTACGATCACCTTTCTGTTGAAGCAAAAAGACTGTTTAGTTATATTCCGGAAACGCCTTATGTATATGATCTTCTAACAGTAAAAGAACATTTTCAATTTATTGGGCAAGCTTATGGGGTGACTGATTGGAAAGATAAGTCTGTGGAGTTGATGGAAACATTTGAATTGACAGATAAGCAGGATAAGCTTGGTCGTGATCTTTCTAAAGGTATGAGACAAAAAGTTTCCATTTGTTGTGCATTGATTCCAGATCCACAGGTTTTATTTTTTGATGAGCCGATGATTGGATTGGATCCTAAAGCAATTAAAAATACAAGGCAGATTTTCAGAAAATTAAAAGAAGCAGGTAAAACTATTTTGGTTAGTACCCATTTAATTGATAGCGTAGAGTCGATTGCTGACCGGATTATGATTTTAAAAGAAGGAAAAATTTTGGGAAATGATACAATTGCGAATCTAAAGCAGCAATTCGTTCAAGAAGAAGGGACTTCATTAGAGGATTTATTTTTAGAACTCACCAAAGATGAATGAGATCCGATTACTTTTTAGAAAGGATTTACTTATCCTGCTTAATAACCTGAAGTTAATTCTCAAAAATCCATTGCGTCTATTACCTTACGCTGGAATGTTGGCGTATTTCTTTTTCATCTATACCATGAGGATGAAGAGCAGGTCAAATGAAAATTCAACAGGGGCACCTTCATTAGAGGAGTTTCCGGAGGTTGATTTCGCAATCCAAAATATTGTCGGTGGGATTACCATTTTAGCGCTGGCTTTTTTCATTTTCCAACTATATAGAGCTACTAAGAAGAATGTAACTTTTTTTAAAATGGCTGATGTTAATTTGCTCTTTACTGCTCCGGTCAAGCCAGAAAATCTTCTGATTTATTATATGGCAAGATCCATTCTCCCTGCTTTGGGTGGGAGTATGTTGTTTTTGGTTTATGGAGCCAGTCAAATGGCGGATCAACTGGAAATGACTGCCGGAAATATCATCTTTTTGATCTTAGGCTTTGCCCTGTTTTTCTTCATGATTTTCCCATTGAGATTTTTGATTTACACCCTGCATACTAAATATGGGGTAATGGAATACATTAAAACAGGAGTTGCTGTTCTTGGGGTTTCACTGGGACTGATGATTTTGATACCAGGTCTCATGGCTGAGAAATTCTGGCAAGGGATGTTTTCTTGGGTGAGTTCACCTTGGTTTAATTTCTTCCCAGTCGTTGGCTGGAGCAGAGGAATAATGAGTTATGTCTGGGATCAAAATATTATTCTTGCATTTAGTTTTATAACCTTATATGGCTTGACCTATTTTTCAGTCGTTAAGTTGGTAATCAGTTTTTCAGGTTATTACTACGAGGATGTTTTGGAAGCAACAAAATCCAATGAAGAGAAACTCGAAAAAGTAAGGGGGAAAAAGCAAGCTTCGGAAAGTAATTTTAGTGTAAATGCTAAAAAACAACTGGCCTTGCCTGATTTTGGAGTTGGTGCGAAAGCTTTTTATTGGAGAAATTACGTGCATAGTTCCAGACAGGATTTTCACCCACTTTTTGGAATTTATTCTTTGATAATGGCAGGATTAGGAATTGTTTTTGCAGTGCTATCCCGCTTTGACTGGTTTTCTCATAAGGTGTTTTATGGGTACTTATTGGTTCTGTTAATGTTTTACTTCATGGCAGGAATCGGTAGGGCTTCAGTGGGAGATTTGAAAAAACCTTTTTTTATTTTAATTCCTGCTAGCTGGAGTTCTAAATTCTGGAACATGATTAAACTTGACCTTTATCAGATTTTACTTTTTTCTGGTATAATGATTATCCCTTCAGTGTTTATAGCCAGTGTAAATTTGGCTTTAATCCCACTGTTTCTATTGGGGATGATTGGGTTTTATTTAATCGGATTTTCTATCAATTTAATTCCTCAGATAGCGTTGGAGGAGAGCTGGGATCGGGTACTAATAAAGCCTTTAATGATTGGCGGAATATTTATTTTTGGGATAATTCCTTCTGGAGTGGTAAGTATTTTGGTGTTTGCACTTACCAAACAGTTTGTTTTTGGCTTGTTTGCACTAGTCCTTGGGATCGGATTCGTCACTGCCATTTTGCTTCATGTAACTCTTGATATCATCAAAAAACTGGAATTCAAAGAGGTCTAATTAAGTTTTATTGCCTGATATTTTGTTTTTAGGAGATGCAGTCGGGAGGGCAAGAAAAATTCCTTTATTTTTGAAGACCAAATATGACTAATTATGATTTATAATTCCATTATTGAAACTATTGGGAACACCCCAATGATCCGTTTGAATAAACTAGCTAAAGAGATAAAAGGTGATGTCTTAGTTAAGGTTGAATACTTTAATCCTGGAAACTCTATGAAAGACAGAATGGCCATAAAAATGGTCGAGGATGCAGAAAAAGCTGGAATTCTAAAGCCGGGAGGTACAATTATAGAAGGAACTAGTGGAAATACTGGGATGGGATTGGCTTTAGCAGCGATTGCAAAAGGTTATAAATGTATTTTCACCATGGCTGATAAACAGTCAAAGGAGAAAATTGATATTCTTAAAGCCGTTGGAGCGGAAGTGATCGTTTGTCCTACTAATGTTTCCCCCGAAGACCCAAGATCATATTATTCTGTCGCAAGAAAACTCAATAAGGATATTCCAAATTCATTTTATCCAAATCAATACGATAATCTTTCCAATACCGCAGCTCATTATGAGACTACTGGTCCGGAAATCTGGAGAGATACTGATGGTAAAGTTACTCATTATGCAGCTGGCGTGGGTACAGGTGGATCAATGTGTGGTACGGCCAAATACCTGAAAGAGCAGAATCCAGATGTGGTGACCGTTGGGATTGATACATATGGATCAGTTTTCAAAAAATATAAGGAAACAGGCATTTTTGATGAAAAGGAGGTATATCCATATCTGACAGAAGGGATTGGTGAGGACATTCTTCCAAAGAATGTTGACTTCGATATGATTGACCATTTCGTTAAAGTGACTGATAAA
>NZ_JAHEBC010000138.1:0-7482 GCF_024642405.1 Algoriphagus sp.
TTCCGAAAATAAAGCGATAGGGATTTTAAGAATTTTTACTTTTGCTTCGATTGGTTCTTTTGGGCAAATCTTATCGCCGGTTACATCCAAGAAGTAGCTATAAGAAGCTACATTATAAGACAGGCCAGAAATTGTCAGAATTCCATTTGTCAAATCGTAAGTTACTCCACCTACTACATCCCCATTTTTTATTTCAATTAAGGACCCTGCATTTATTGGGTCTTCATAATACCAAGAATAAACAGGGCTAGCGCCAATGGTATTACTTATTTCTATTGGGTTCAGGACCGCTAGTGTTCCTTCACAAACTTCCACATCATCTACATCAAATTCAGGAATAGGCGTATCCAAAATTTCAATTGACAAGGTGTTTACACAAGAATTTGCATCTATAATAGATATCAAATAAATAGCCGGAGCAAGGTTTGAAAGTGTGAAGTCATTAGCTGCATTAGTGGTAAGATCCGTCCCAAAACTAGCTAAATCCTTACCATTCAAAGTTATTGAATATCCCCCAGAGGCATCTGGAGTGCCACCTGAAACTGTAAATCGCAAGACTCCATTCGCTTCACCGCAAGTTGCGTCTTGCTTTAAAATTACAGTTCCTACAATACTGGTAGGCTCCTGGATCACGATGCCACTCAATCGACTTGTGCAACTTCCAGCACCCTTAACAAATAATTCATAAGTACCAGCTTTCAATCCGGAGAAAATGCCAGAATTCGACTGGAAGCCTGAATTGTATCCATTATCCCCCACCAAATTGAATTCAAATGAAGCTAGATTCCCATTGCCCATCTGCGCTTCAATTTTTCCATCAGCTGCACCATTACAAAGTACATTTTGTACAATAGGCGGATTAATTACAGGGCCAGGATTGACTAAAATCGTTGTTGGTATATACCCTTGAGGGCAAACTTTTGAACCTGTAACTTCCAAGTAATAATCATATGCTGTCGCTTGAGGTGTCAAACCGTCCACAGAAAGATTATTCGATCCATCGATTACATAGGTAATTCCGCCAACAGTTGATCCAGATGTGATTTGGACATAATTACCACCTGAATCTTTGTAGAACCAATTGAAAATTGGATTACTAGAAGATAGATTAATCACTTGAGGGGAAATAGTTGCAATTTCGTCTTCGCAAATTTCTGCCTTTGTTGCTGAAAACTCAGATTCCGAATCCCCATTGATTACCATACTTATCGCCATCGAGCAGTTTTTCGAATCAGTAACGACGATCGAATAAGTATTAGCTGGAAGATTATTTAAGGTGTAAACATTGCCAACAGGAGTAATTCCACTTATAGAATTTCCATTTAATGTTATGGAATAAGCTGAAGTTCCACCTGAAATGGAAAATGCCAAGCTTCCATTTGCATTGTTACAATAGGCATTTTCTATTGTTCCAGGTGTAAGATCAAGTTTACTTGTAGGGCCATCTATTGTGATTGGAGCACTAGAAACCGAACATTGAGGGTTGGCAGAGGTAGCCACCGCTTCATAGACTCCTGGACCCAATCCAGAAAAAAGCCCATTAGTATTAGTTGCGATGACTGTCCCACTTTGATTCAATAGTGTATAGGTGATACTACTAGTAGGGTTTGAAACAGTGGCTGTAATACTTCCAGAATTATCCAAACACCAATCATCTGATGTTTTTGCGGCAGAAAAATCTATTGGAGGATAAACATCTACCCGAGCTACCGTTAAAACATCTCCTAAATACGGGCAAAAATTACCTGTTGGGTTGGAGGCTGGCTTAGCTTCCACATAAAAATTATAGGTCTTTGGCGCATTTCCATTTGAAACTAAGCCTGAAATGGAGATATTTCGATTGGATTGAATAGTGAATGTTATCGGTTGTCCATCAATCGTAATCGTACTTCCGGATACGATTGCGCCTCCTGTCCGATCTGGTGATAAATACCAGAAGAATTCAGCTCCTGCATCTGAACCATATGCTGGATCGATAAATGGAGAAAATGCAACATCAGCCCCCTCACATATTTCTTGACTTGGCAAGTCAAGTTCGACAGGTGTTCCATTTTCTTGATTTATTAAAAAAGAAAAACTCCGCTCACATTTGCCATTATCAGAAGGATTCCAAACGCTTAAAGTATATGTGCCAATCAATAAATCATTTAGTTCAAAAGTTGCTTCACCATTAGATAGACTAGATACCGTCGATCCTGATTTTCCAATTGAATTTCCATTTAGTATCCATTCATAATCGAATCCTGAAACTAGGTCTCCAATAATTAAATCATACAATTTACCGTCTGGTTGACCAGAACAAGTAGGGTAATCAAAAGTTGGATCTTGAATTTTTTCTGGAAAAGGATTGGAAACAACAATAATTGTCTTTGCCTCAGATAACAAGCCATAATTATCTAAAACTTGATAAAAAACTTCCGCCTCCCCTACAAAACCCGGAACCGGCACAAAATTGACACTAGCCTTAAATCGTTCTGTATCAAAATTCCCAGTTGTCAATTCCTCCAAAATAACAGTAAAAGTCCCTTTCCCTGGTATCGTTACTGAGTTATTGGATGGGTCACACTTTTCAACGCAAACATTTGACAAACCACAATTTGATAAAGATGGATCACCTCCTGTTGGTGCAGAATTATCAGGTGGACCAGGGTTATTTTCAAATAGCTGAACGCATCGCACAAATGAGTTTTCACTTGTAAGGTTCACGTCAAATTCAAATATATTCTCCTCATCCTGGCAAACTTCTGCTTCTAAGTTTTGAATTTCTGGGATTGGAATAGAAGCATAATCCGAAACTTGCGCAGTAACGTTTCTAATTTCGTGAAAATTGGTATTTGGAGTACCTGTAGAGGCGGCAAAACCAATTTTTAGATTTCTGGGTGCAGGGAAATTATAAGGAAGATTTTTGAAAATATTCTCCAACCTTAGTGTTCCTCCATTATTTACAAGCATATCAACTGAAAGCAAATAATTTCCACCACCAACTGGGAATAAATCAATAAACACTTTTCTATATCCATCTTCAGGACAAGTCTCCGCGCGATTGATAGAACCTATTTTAAATCTTCTGGCTAAATATTCAACAGGATCCAATGCATCAAAAAGGTAGTAAAAGGAATTTATTGGATCAGTATATACTGCTGGCTGTTCCTCTGTAAGAAAACTCCGGCTATAGGTCCTTTTGCCATCAATAAATTGATAATTTGAGCTTTCAGGTCCTCTTACAGCAATCGAATTATAATACTGACGTTCATCTGGAACAGGTCCAAACCCAGTTGCATTTGCATCTTTAAATCCACCAAACCTTCCTTCAAACTCATTCCCCCAATTTCTGAAAGCATCAAATCCTATTCCGACATATGCCCCTTTCAATCCTGGTTGGAAAGTTAAATTATTATTACTCCGCCATGGAGAATAACCTAATGAACCTCCAAGTCCCCCAATTTGAAATTCGGTAGGTCCAGAAGGGGCCATCCCATCATCAGGACCAATTGCTCCATCAAACATGAAAAATGAAATACCATCTGCATAAGCAGGTGGGTTTATACCTCCATATGCAAAATATTCAAAGGAAACTTTAATTCCGTAAGCTGAAGAAAATGGCAAATCAATAAAGACATAACCTCTTTGATCTGTGGTATTATCAGTAAGTCTCAAAAACCCATCCCCTTCAACATCTATACCTGCATTTGCTGTTAGGATCGCTTTGTTTGGAGTTCCGTCAAAAACAGTATTCGCCCTTGTCGTGGAGTTAGTAAATGGCTCGCAATAAGGGAAACCATCACGTGGAATGATCACATTTTGTCCAGAAACCAGCAAAGAATTAAAGACAAACAAACCTACCCAAAATACGATTAGGAGAATTCTATGCCAGTTAACAAGTTTCATGTTTTCTGTATCTCTCATTTACTTTTTTGAACTTTGAATTTTCTGGATTAGAAATACCAAATTTTAACCCAATTCAAGTAACTAATATCGTTCCGAATTTACCTCAAATGGTCAAAAACATATAAAAAAGCCGAAAGAACTTTCAAATATGTTAGAAATTCTTTCGGCTATAATTTGACAAAAGGACAATTTAACTGAAGAACTACCCTAAGTCTATGAATTGTTTTTGCTGATTTATTTTCCAAAAATTGGCGGATTGAAGAACCTCCAAAAATTGCTGGTCACTTTTCCCTTTTCCAAATAAGTCCTCTTTTTTAAATTTAGAATTAATCGCTCGTCTTAACGCATCTAAAATTGAAGACTTATTATAATTACAATTAATAATATCTTGGTGTAAAGCCCTATTTTGTTGTCTGGTACCAATATTTACAACTGGAATCCCATAATATGGTGCTTCTCTAATTCCAGCGCTGGAATTCCCTACCATGTATTTCGCATTTTTTAAAAGGGTTAGAAAATACTCAAAGCGGATAGAGGGAAAAACACGAAAATTAGGATTTCCAACAAGTCTTTTATACTCATCCAAGATATACGAAGATCCTAAATCATTATTTGGATAGATTACAACAATTTCATTATCAAATTCTAGTAACGCATCTACAAATTCCTTTGCATAAAGTTTCATTTGACGAATTTCAGTAGTCACTGGATGAAACATAGCAATGCCAAATGTTGAAAAATCAATCTCATAATATGCTTTCACTTTTTCTATACTTGGGAGCTTGTCAGAAAGCATGAGATCTACATCAGGAGATCCAATAACCAAAATTGAACCGGGTATTTCTCCCATCTGAATCAACCTATATTTCGCTTTCTCATTAGAAACAAAATGAATATGGCTCATTTTTGATACCGCATGTCGAATCAATTCATCAATGGTACCTGACACTTCCCCTCCTTCAATATGAGCGACACGAATATTATTTAAAGCTCCGACAATCGCTCCTGCCATAGCTTCAATCCGGTCACCATGGACAACGATTAAATCTGGATTAGTCGACTTTATAAAAGCCGAGAAACCTTCAATTGTTTTTGCTAAACTTAAATCCATTGTAGTTTCATGGGTATGATTTGCAAAGGAGTGGATATTTTCATACCCACATTTTTCCACCTCTATCAATGTGTACCCATAATCCTTCAGTAAGTGCATGCCAGTAACGAAAATATGAACCTCAAAATCTGGCTGGACACGAGTTATTTCAATCAGTGATTTGAGCTTTCCAAAATCTGCTCTTGTACCGGTTAGAAATACAATTTTACGCTTTTTCAATGTGATCCCAGATTACCTGAACGTCAGTTTCTAAATTGGATAGGGCTTTTTTACCTAAGACCGAATGATAATGTTCGGCTAATATGCCTCCTTTTCCAGGTCGCTTTACCCAAATGTTTTCTTTCGAAAATACCTCACCTTCCTTCATCGGTTTAATTGTGCAAATTGTAGCGAAGGCAAAATCAATTGTAACTTTTTCTTCCTCAGCCGGTCCTTTTTTCCCACCCCGCTGTTGTTGAAGAATAGCAGACCCTTCTATTAATTCTCTGCAAGCTTGCTCATCCATTGAACAAACAATATCCGGTCCTGGACGATCCATATGGTCAGTAAAATGCCTTTCCAAAATAGAAGCTCCTAATGCGACTGCACCAAAACAAGCTAAATTACTAAGCGTATGGTCACTTAACCCAACAACAGCATTTGGAAAATTTGATTGAATCTCTACCATTGCTCCTAATCTTACCAAATGATTTGGCGTCGGATAAAGGTTAGTAGTATGCAGTAACCCATATGGGACTTCATGTTTTTCCAAAATGGCAACAGCCTTTTGAATACTTTCAATAGTATTCATCCCGGTACTCATTATTATTGGTTTTCCAAAGGCAGCAATATGCTCTAATAATGGGTAATTATTACATTCACCAGATCCAATTTTGAATGCTGGTACATCCCATTTAATAAGTCTATCAGCAGCTGCCCTAGAAAATGGAGTGCTTATAAAAATCATCCCTTTACTTTCAACATAATTTTTTAACGTCAATTCATCAGTTTCATTTAAAGAACAGCGCTCCATGATTTCATAAATACTGACTTTGGCATTTCCTGGAATTGTTTTTTTTGCTGATCCAGACATTTCATCCTCTACAATATGTGTTTGATGCTTGACCACTTCAGCTCCAGCCCTATGTGCAGCATCTACCATTTCCATAGCTGTGGTCAAAGACCCTTCATGATTGATTCCGATTTCAGCAATTACTAATGGGGGGAAATCATAACCTATTTTTCGACCATTAATTGAAAAGTATGGGTTTGTCATTTTTTATGTTTTTTGAATAATTAAAATCGCTAGTTACAAACTCAGGAATTTTCAAGCAGGTCAAATATTCTTTTTGCTTGAATTTCAGGAAGACAATTTTCTTGAAAATAGGTTTTCCCTCCTTTGGCTACTTTCTCTCTGTAATCAGGATTCTTCATCGCGAAGGTTAACACATCTGAAAACTCCTCAGGGCCTTCTATATAATGAATATGATTCCCATGAATTGGAATTGTTGGAATTTCTATCTTGAAAGGAAAAGAAATTACAAAACATCCATAATTCCAATATTCGCCTAATCTCCAACTTACAGCATCAAGAACCGCAGGATTACTAAATCCTATTATCGATTTGGAAGATTTTTCAGAAAAATCCTTTGGAGTATAACGTTTATCCATCACAGAAGGCGGCAGTCCACATAAATCCCCATCTGTTCGAGGATTCATTCCCCCTTCAAATTCAATATAAGGATTGGACTTGCATGCAGTTACAAATTCTGCCCGCATTTGATTTGCCCAATTTTCCTTTTTCCAAATACTCCCGGAAAAGAAAACATAATTGCCCTCTAAATGCTCAAATGGCTTGTTTGTCAAAATTGGTCTTCTAAATAAAATGTAAAATTGTCTTAGAAACTCTTTTGCACCTAAAGCACCCATTCCCTTGAAACCAAAAAGCTTCAAATATGCAAATGAATTGTCAATCGAATAATGGGGAAACAGGGGAGTAACTTTTTTCAAACTATAATCTTCACGGTCTAAAAGTTTATTGGTGGCAAAATATAAATCTGAATCAGAATAAGCAGACATATCCACGCCGATGGGATCATCATTTTCAATTACAGCAATTTTACCTTTATATTCAATCACCAAAAATGGTTTCCCATTTAAATGGGCAAATTCTTTCCTTGGATTATACCTCAGATTTGCAATTCTTTCAAGGCCTAAAAGGTAAAAAGAACTGTAGTAATTTGGAATATTTAGAATTGTAACTTTATGCATATATGTACTTTAGCTAAAAAACAAAAATTGACCCCAAGCTTTTTTCTCAACAATTATTATTTTTTGTGGCAAATATAAAGCAAATGGCTTGAGGAGAAAGAACAAGGCCGCATTTCAAATTGGGGAATTTTCAATCTTCAATAATTGTCCTAAGGAGGACATTTCTAACGCCAAATTCTTTAACATCGCTTTTGTATTGAAATTTTCTTCCCATACTTTTCTACATTTTTTTT
>NZ_JAHEBC010000138.1:7508-9715 GCF_024642405.1 Algoriphagus sp.
CAGACGATTTCCCTTTAAGGAATTTCAATAAGTAGGCCTCTGTATTGAATCGATCCTGAAATGGAATTCTTACAATTAACTCTTCATATGGTATCCGATTTTCAAAAGGTAATTTCGAATCAGTGTCAATTAATACGGGTATTCTCCCCATAGCCAGAGTTTGGTAAAACCGCACTGAATAATTTCCCATCCCTCTCAGGCAAAGTGTAAAAAGATTTGAATCGATATTGGAATAAAATTCTTTCTCAACTTTATCCTTTTCTTCTTTAGTGATAGCGCCAGCTTTATAATGACTCCTAAGCAAAAAATCAGTTTGCAATATTTTCGAATTTTCTAAACTCCTAAGTAATCTTCCTCTCTCAAATGCTGGAAGAAACCTAGGGATATAAAGAAAAGGTGATTTCCTCTTTTTCTTTTTAAATCTGAGATTTTCAATAGTATACAAATCTTTAAGGAACTTCAAAGGATTCCGAGTTGCTTGACCACAAAATCCAATTTTAATGAAACCACTATATTCTATACTTTCCCAAGTACTATTTTTCCATTTTTCAACTGGATCATAAGGTAACAATGCAGGAAGTTCAACCTGATTTTTCATGCTTGCATATGCTCCTGGCGTGAAAATAGTAATCGGATTAACTTTCGGATCGACTATGATGTCAGAATTTGAAAATATACCCAATGGCTTCCTTAATTTTTGGGATAGCTGGAATGTTTCCCGAATAAACCGTAACCCATTTTCACTTGTTAAACTACTTGAAAACAAGGGGATTATTATCCAATCAGCTAATTCAGGATTATCGCAAAGTCTGAAAAAAGGCTCGGCAATTGCAGCAATCCCGATTTCTCCATCTTCCCTAAGCTCAAAAATCTCAAACATTGGTTGATTTAAAACTGTGGAATTCGGAACGAATAGATTTAAAACAGAACTCATTTTTTGCTTTTTACTTTCAAAATTTGGTGTTACCTATTTTCGAAATTGATAAGAATACCAAAGCGATAAAAAGAATAGTTGTCTGACCATTCCGTAGTTAGAAATACCATCTTTTCTAAAGTCAGTAATGATTTTATTAATTTGAAGTTTTTCAAAAGTTTCAAATTCAAATAGTGGGCAATCAGCAATTTTTTCAAAATGGTCTCTGAATTCTTTATGCTTAAGAAAGTATTCATTCCAAGGTACTGACAAACCAATTTTAGGATGTTTGGTAATGTAATCTGGCAGATGTTTTCCAATAGAATTAAAAAGTAATTTTTTTCCTTTGCCAGAAGTATCAAAATAAGAATCAGGCAAACTTGACACTCCAATTACCAAATTTGGGTCAAGAAATGGATCCCGACACTCAATGGATGCTCCCATAGTGGTCCTGTCATTACGGTCATTTAGCGTGAATAAATGCGTATGCTGCTCCAAATACAGTAATTGTCGTAAACGATTTTTCGGATATAAACTTTTAGCTTCCTCCAAAATATTAACTCGATAAGGAATATTGAGATGAGCTGTATTTCCCCCAAAATTTTTCAAATCTGACAAAAAGGTTTCATTGCTGTTTGACATCATCTGAAACTCTTGATCTCCATCACTTAGATAACGCTTCATTTTTTTCAATCGCTCCTTCCTTAAATAGTTGTCAGGAATATATCGAAGCCCTTGAAGCAAAGAATATCGCCAAGCTTTGTCGTGGACTTTATAGCGCACATATCCTCCTAGTACTTCATCAGCCCCTTCTCCACTTAGTAAAACCGAGACTTTCTCTTTTGCATACCGAGCAATTCCTAAAATATGCCCATCCTGCAAATGCATTAGGGGCTCATCATGGTTGTGAATAGACTCTTGTACCAAACCCATTAATTGGTCCCCTTTGAATTCCCTGGTGTGAAAATCCACTCCAAGAAATTGGGAAAAATCACTCGCTACAGAAGACTCATCGTGTTGGTAATTGGAAAATGATATATTCCATGAACTCAAGCCCTGATAGCCTTGGTTTGCTTGGCTATAAAGGACAGAACTAGAATCCAAACCTCCACTCAGAAGGGTCCCAACCGGCACATCCGAAATCATTCGATAACGAATCGATTGATGAAAAGTCTCTTCAAACCAATTCAAAGGGCTCGCTATTTTGGAATGAGCCTGTGCAGATTCCTTTAAAGAAAACCATCGGCTTATTTCTTGGATTTTTCCCATTCGGGAAATTCGCATCCAATGTCCT
>NZ_JAHEBC010000465.1 GCF_024642405.1 Algoriphagus sp.
TTGGTTTTCACTCTTTTTGTTTTGATCGAAATATATAGTTTCAAGATCATCCATGAATGAAAAGCATTTTATCAAATAGCTATATTTCAGCGTTTTTGGACGGATTCTATGAAATTAATATTACCTGAATATTAAAAACTCCTATAGCTTTTGACTGATTTTTAGTGCTTGGAAGGTATTTTTTTCCACCAAATTGAAAAAGTAGGTTAAAATTTATATCAGTGGTTCTTTTTGAAAAGAGCTTTCCAGTAGTTTCGGTACTTCAAATTTAAACCTTATGAAACAAGCTATACTATTTATTGCTTTCCTGTTGGTTTTTCAAGGCAGTTTTGCCCAAGAGGAAATCTATACTGGAAATTATGAGCTAGCAGCCAGATTTTCACCGGAGAAAATGCGGAAGATGGTTTTTTCCACTTCTGTTTCTCCCCATTGGTTGAAGAAGTCTGACCGATTCTGGTATGAATACGAAACTAGCAATGGTAAAAACTGGTACCTAGTTGATCCAGTTCGAAAGACTAAATCCCAACTCTTTGATCGGGATAAACTTGCTATGGAAATCACTAAAATCATGAAAGATCCTTTTGATGGACAGCATTTGAAACTGGAGGACCTGAAATTTATGGAAGATGAAAATTCCATTCGATTTAAGGTGAAAGGAACAGAAGAGGTTTTAAAGAAGGATTGGGCAGAAATCAAGGAAAAGAACAAAAATGCCAAAGACTCCTTGGAGAAGAAAACATTTGTGTTCCAATACAACATCAGCAATCAGACCTTAGTAGAAATCACGGATGCGGAGGAAGATCCAAAACGTCTTTCTTGGGCTTCCATTTCTCCTGATTCTTCCAAAATAGTTTTTGCTAAGCATGAAAATTTGTATTGGATGGATAAGGAAAACTTTTTAAAAGCAGCCAAAGATGAGAAGGATAGCACCATTGTCGAATATCAATTGACAACCGATGGAGAAGAGGATTTTGGCTATGGATTTAGTGGTAGAGGAGAAGATAATGTCGAGGTTGAAAAAAATAAAGACAATAGAAAAAGAGCTGGAGTTCTTTGGAATGAGGCTTCAACTCAATTTGTGATTACCCGTACCGACCAGAGAGAAGTTAAAGACCTTTGGGTACTTCATAATACCCGCGATCCAAGGCCAACTTTGGAGACTTATAAGTATGCAATGCCAGGTGAGAAGGAGCAACCGATCACCTATTTATATCATTATTCCTTCGAATCGGAAGAAATGAAGAATTTACCGATCGCCACTTTTAAAGATCAAACGGTTTCTCTTTGGTCAACTCCAGCACCTGCAAATGCACGTGACGATGACTTCAGAGCTGCTACTTGGTTAGGTGATGAGGATGAATTTTATCTTGGGATCACCTCAAGAGATCTCAAGAAAGTGGATATCGTTCGTTGGAATCTATCCACAAATTCCAAAGAAGTTGTCATCGAAGAGCGCAGCAATACCTACATTGATTTGAGCAGACCTGAGTTAGTCAATGGTGGTGAGGAATTGATTTTCTGGTCAGAGAGAGATGGCTGGGGACATTTTTATCTCTATGGAAAAGATGGAACTTTAAAAAGACAATTGACCTCTGGTGCTTTCCATACTGATCGGGTAGAACGGGTAGATGATAAAGGAAGAAGGCTGTTCTTCGTGGCAAATGGGAAAGAAAATGGAGAAGATCCTTACTATGAGCATTTGTATTCGGTAAGTCTGGATGGCGGAGCAATAACATTGTTGAATAAGGGAGATTATAATAACTCTTCTGACATGAATGATGCAGGTACCTTCTTTGTCAACACTTATTCAAGAGTAAATACGACTCCGGTTTCTGAATTGAAGGATAGAAATGGTGCCAAAGTGATGGATCTGGAAACAGCTGATCTTTCTAATCTTTTTGCTGCTGGTTACCAATTTCCTGAGCCTTTTACTTTCAAAGCTGACGATGGGATTACTGATTTATACGGGGTGATGTATAAGCCATTTGATTTTGACTCAACGCGAAAGTATCCAATTATTGAATATGTTTATCCAGGACCACAAACGGAAGCTGTTGATAAATCATTCTCAGCAAGATTGGACAGAACAGATAGATTAGCTCAATTCGGATTTGTTGTTATCACTTTAGGAAATAGAGGAGGCCATCCAGGTAGATCCAAGTGGTACCATAATTATGGTTATGGCGATTTGAGAGATTATGGATTGGCTGATAAAAAGGCTGCCATCGAACAGTTGGCCGACCGTCATGATTTTATTGATAGATCAAAAGTGGGGATTCATGGCCACTCCGGTGGAGGCTTTATGTCAACAGCCGCTATGCTTGTTTACCCTGATGTATTCAAAGTAGCGGTTTCTTCAGCAGGTAACCATGAAAATAATATTTACAATCGTTGGTGGTCAGAAAAGCACCATGGGGTTAAAGAGCAGATTTCTCCAAAAGGCGATACTACTTTTGTATATCAGATTGAAAAAAATCCGGATTTGGCAAAGAATTTAAAAGGACATTTGATGCTTTCTCATGGAGATGTGGATAATAATGTGCATCCAGCTAACTCCATCCGAATGGCAAATGCCTTGATTAAGGCTGGGAAACGTTTTGATTTTGTGATGCTACCAGGACAGAGACATGGATAT
>NZ_JAHEBC010000466.1 GCF_024642405.1 Algoriphagus sp.
GTTCATCTCAGAAAATTGGGGTTCATTAATCCTATTGCATGCATTCCTAATGGGATTGATTTGTCGGAATTCCCATTAAAAGAACATCTTGAATTAGAAGGGCAAAAAAGACTTTTGTTTTTGTCTCGAATTCACCCTAAAAAAGGAATAGAAATCCTTATCGAGGCTTGGGCTTTGCTAAGAAAAGAAGGCAAAACGGATTGGCTAATAGAAATTGCAGGTGAAGGTGATGAAAAGTATATTAATTCACTTAAAAACCTTATCAAGGAAAAAGGTTTGGAACCCGAAATCCAAATTATAGGTCCTCAGTTTGGCTCAGCAAAATTAGCCACTTATCATCGAGCAGATTTGTTTGTGCTTCCGACTTACAGTGAAAACTTCGGGATTGTAGTGGCTGAAGCTTTAGCCTGTGGGATTCCAGTAATCACCACCAAAGGAACTCCTTGGCAGGATATTTTAAGATATGAAGCTGGTTGGTGGATTGAAATCGGAGTAAATTCTTTAAAAGAAACATTGGAAGAAGCAATTCAGCTGTCTGACCAAGAACGAATAGAAATGGGGAAAAATGGGAGGAAACTAGTTATGCAAGAATTTTCCATTGAAAAGGTAAGCTCAAAAATGAATCAACTTTATCAGAACGTTATTTTGGGAAATCAATTAATATGACTCCTTTTCAAATTTGGAATTAACAACGATTTAAAGAGATTTGTCTTCAATTTCCACACTAGGTTAATCATTGACAAAAAATAGAAAGTGTTAAGATTAAAAAAACACCAAATTAAATGTATGTAATTGGCATCAATGCCTTTCATGCGGATAGTTCAGCAGCACTTCTTAAAAATGGCGAGGTGATTTTTGCCACAGAGGAAGAGCGCTTTGAAAGAATAAAACATTGGGCTGGTTTGCCACTTCGATCGATTAAATTCTGCTTGGAATCAGAAGGGATCAGCATGAATCAAGTAGATTCCATTTGCATAGGGAGAGATCCAAAAGCCAAACTTCCCAATAAAATCTGGTACCTGATCCGAAGGCCCATATCAGCATTTGGGATGTTTCGGCAGCGATTTTCCAACAAAAATGATTTGGGGAATCTAGAGCAGGAAATCAGATCTTACTTCGGCAATTGTCCGCCTATTAGATACATTGAGCATCATCGGGCACACTTGGCATCCGCATTTTTTTCAAGTCCATTTGATGAAGCAGCGATCTTATCTATAGATGGGTCAGGGGATTTTTCTACGCTGATGATCGGGAAAGGGAAAGGGAATCAGATTGAAGTTTTAGAGTCTCAGGATTTTCCAGTTAGTATAGGCCTTGTGTATTCGGCTTTTACCCAGTTTTTAGGATTTCCACATTATGGAGATGAATATAAAGTGATGGGTTTGTCCCCTTATGGCTCTCCCGTTTACTTGGAACAATTAAGAGAACTTGTTTGGCTTGGGAATTCAAAATTATTGGAATGGGATGAGTCCTTTTTTGATTTAGATGGAGGGGTGATTTCTTATGTGAACAATATGCCCCTTGTAAGCCAATTATTTAGGGAAGAAAAATTTGAAAAATTATTCGGAAAGAAGCGAATAACTGGAGAGGCCATTAATAAAAGGCACCAAGATATTGCAGCAAGTCTCCAAAAAGGAGTGGAAGAGCTAATTTTTGGATTAGCTGAAAGAGCTTATGAATTAACAGGAATTGAAAAGCTCACTGTAGCTGGAGGAGTGGCCCAGAATTCAGTTGCCAATGGAAAGCTATTGCAAAATACCTCCTTCAAAGAATTATATATCCCAAGTGCCGGTCATGATGCAGGAATAGCCATGGGAGCAGCTCAATATGAATATTTCCAGCTGCAGAATAAGGAAAGAGTCCTTCCACTTTTCAATGCCAACCTTGGAATTTCTTTTACTAATAAGGAAATCCAAGTTGTATTGGATGAAATGAATCTTTCCTATGAGTTTATAGAAGATGATTCTCTCTTTTCCTATTTAGCTAGAGAAATTGCTGAATCCAGGGTCGTTGGATTTTTTGACGGAAGTGCTGAATTTGGTCCAAGAGCGCTCGGGAGTAGGTCTATTTTAGCAGACCCAAGAAACCCTCATGCACAGTCGCTTTTAAATGAAAAAATAAAAAAGAGAGAATCTTTTAGACCTTTTGCACCTTCTATTTTAGAGGAATATGGCTCCGAATACTTCGAGGAATACCAGTTTACCCCTTTTATGGAACGAGTTCTAGTAATTAAAGAAGAGAAAAGAGTATTAATCCCAGCAGTCACCCATGTGGATGGCTCTGGTCGATTGCAATCTGTAAAAAAAGAGTTGAGACCCCGTTACCATCAGTTGATCTCAGAATTTTATAAACTAACCGGAATTCCGATTTTAATAAATACCTCATTCAATGAAAATGAACCTGTTGTAAACATTCCACAAGAGGCTATTGATTGTTTCTTAAGGACTGATTTAGATATTTTAGTACTAGGAAATTATTTGCTTACTAAGACCACAATGAATCAATAAAATTGAAAGTCTCAATCATCACAGTCACTTTTAATTCTACAAAAACGCTTGAGCAGACAATTGAGAGCGTTGCGAATCAGGATTATCCTGAAATCGAGTATATCATTGTAGATGGAGGTT
>NZ_JAHEBC010000467.1 GCF_024642405.1 Algoriphagus sp.
AAAAATCCAATCCGAGAAATAGTGTAGGCGACTTGGATAGCCCTCATTTTTCCCATCCCGATAGCGAATGAATTCCAACTCTTTTTCGAAGGTCTCGAAAGAAAAGTCACTTTTTTCACTCAGTCGCACCAAAGCGATTACAGTTTCTAGGTAAGTAGTGCAATCCAATCCGTTTAGATTAATGACCAATTGCTCAGGTCCGGGAATCTCCAAGGTTTTCTCGACATAGGGTGTTTTGAGAAAATTCTTCCCAATAGCGATCACCTGTTGATTGGTAGCCAAGTCCGCAAGACCTTGTTGAGCAAGTTCGTTTAGCGTTTCCTCCAATTTGGCTTTGTTTTCTAGCGTGCAGACAGTTTGGCTAAAAGAATAATAAGGGGAAAGAATGAGGAGAAGAAAGATGAATTTTTTCATTGGCATAAGTTAAAACTGAAGTAGCGATTAACAAAAAGCTAATTTCAATAACGCCAAATCAGTTAGTCCAATAACCCATATTTAAGGTTGATGTATAGCGGCTGAAAAACTTTATCGATTCAATGACAAGTTATATGGCCAGGCCTTGAATGATGGATTTGTGTTGGGTTGATTGTGATTTTTATTTAGACTCTTCCAGTGATATTTCGGCTCTCAACAGCATATAGGAAGTGGTTGAAATTCCTTTTTTTGTGCCAGGGGCAAAGATTAGTTTTGGGAAAATAGCTTCAATTGCACTGCTAGTATAGCCACTATCCGCTAACATAAAATCAAAGCCGACAACTTTTCCAGTTTCGCCAATATGGAGTAGATAGGATGCAAAGAATACCTTCTCCCAGCCATAAAGCTCAAAAAGTTCAAGGGGAAAAGAGATCTCTTTGCCAGATTCGTCTTCATTTAATAATTGCGGATCGGTATCAGGAATTGGATATCCTCTTTGAATAAGGATAGGTTCATTTTGTTGGGTTTCAAATTTCACCTTTAATATAGGATGGTCGAAAAGTGGGTTTTTTTGAGAGTTTACTACTTTTCCTTCGCGTATCAGGTATTCCTCTTTCAATTTCCCATTTGAGTAAAATTCTCTAAAATAACCGCTTGGTTCACCATTTTCCATTTCTCGGGAGCGATGCAAATTGCCATTTTTGTATTCTCGCTGCTCTCCATCTTCCAAATATTCCTTGAACTGGTATTCATACCGATAGCTGCTGCTAGGTTCAAAAGTGCTTTCCAGGAAATAATAACCCGTACCATTTTCCAATAATTGATTGCCTGTTGAATCCCAGTAATTGATGTAGCGAGGATCCTTACCGCGACGATCTATTTCAAGCCTCTTCTTTCCATCAGGATAATACTCAAAATAGACTGCCGTGTGATTTCCATTTGCGTCCAAAACATACGCGTATTCCAGATTTCCATTTTCATACCATTGTTTTCGTTCTCCGATTGCTTTGCCTAGGGAATCAATTTGCGTCTTATACATCAATTGACCATTTGAGTAGTAAGAGGAGATCTCTGTATAAAATGGGTTTTGATGAATTTCTTTTTGTTGATCCAAACTTCCCAATTCATTGTAAAATCGTTGTGTACCGAGCTGAATGCCCTTTTCATAGGTAAGCTCTTCGGAAAGTTTTCCTGTTGGAGTAAATCTTCTAAGCTTACCATGAATTTGATTGTCCAATACATCAAATTCTATCCGTTCTTTGGTAGAAGAGTCTATTGAACTGATTTTTCCGGAAAAAAAAGTTGGGAATATTTCTCCAGATTCATCCCTTACATAAAGGTGAGAATTTGAGCGAATATGATTTTCGATAAGTTTATAAGAGGTGGGAGAATGTGCGAAATAGGCTTGATCAATCCTGCTTAATTCGGAATCGAATAGCATTTCTTTATTATTGAAATTATTGTTCCAAGCTATCGCACGATCCAAAATCTCGAATCCAATAGTATCTCCAACACTTATGAGGAAGTTTCTGGACTCAGGAATAGTGGCTTCAAAACTATTGTCAAAAAACTGGGAGAACCCTCCATTTGTAACTTGCCCATCCAGCTGAATCCAAAAATATAATCCTTTTATTTCTGGTCTGAGTTTTCGAATAAGTTCCTTTCGTTGAGATTCATTGTACGACTGTGGTAAGCCATTCAAAACGGATACGATAAAGAACTGCTTGCGTAGGCTATAATAATCTGCCTTACTTATTTTAGGGAAAGATTGATCGGGAAATTCAGCAACGTTTGAAGATAAATCCCCTTCATTTTGTGCAAATGAAGTAAGGATCAAACAGAGGTAAACAAAAGTTAAAAATATGTATTGCAATTTAAAGATGTAGTTTTGGAAAATCAAGAATCCAAAATAACTACAAGATTATTAATAAAAAAAAACTCCAAAAAGATGGACTGTGATTAGTTTGTCTTTCTAGAAATAAGTTGCACACCCCTTTTTTTGAACTCCTTTAGAAATAAGTACCAAAAAAAATCTAAGGCGAAAGTGTCAGGTTTTTGTAGCTCCTCCTCAAGAACAAGGAGTCTCCGATGAGCGGAGTTTTTAATAAAAAAAAAGCCTTAACTCTTTCGAATTAAGGCTTTGTAAGCTCCTCCTCAAGGACTTGAACCTTGGACCCTCTGATTAACAGTCAGATGCTCTAAC
>NZ_JAHEBC010000139.1 GCF_024642405.1 Algoriphagus sp.
CATCCCGTGTTTCGGTCGCATCGGCACAGCCTCCTGTTCCTGCAACAGTATAGGTAATGGTAGCTGTCCCTGCAGCAATACCTGTAATATCACCGGAAACGGGGTCAACAGTTGCAACGGAAATGTTATCAGAAGACCAGGTTCCTCCCGCAACTGTTGAAGCGAAGGTTGTTGTTCCGGCCTCACAAATGGCTTGATCACCGCTCAAGGTTCCGGCACTTGGTGAAGTGGTAACAGTAATTGTCCCAATTTGGATTTCATTCCCGGTTCCATTACAACTCCCTCCAGATGCAATTACAAAGTAGGTTTTTGATTCAATAGGGATACCACTGATTGAAATACTGCTTGTTCCATTTCCTGAAACAATTAATCCTGAAGGAAGATTTGAAACAGAAATTATCCCACTATTCACTGAAAAATCTATTTGCTCAATTGGAGAACCCTCACAAACTTCTTGATTTTCAGAACCAGAATCTAGCGTAATGTCACAAGCCATCACTTCCCCAATCCTTAGCACTTTTAGATTAGAATCTATATATGATAGAGTGGCAACATGTGAATTTTCTGTTTGTATTTCAACATTCGGAATCTGAGGAATTAGTTTGCGAAAACTATTTTCTAGTGTATGGGCATAAAAATTCCAACTGACAAAAATCAGAGAAAAAAAAATTAGGGTTTTGAAAAGTGTCTTACCCATTAAATCAATTTAGATATTTTATCACTATTAAAATGCATTTCAAATATAGTAGGTTCGTTATTGGAATAAAAGGTTAATGCTTTAAATTATTGGTTTTCAATGAAATAAATATTTGAATAGTTTTTATAATTTAAGATTTACTGATATAAACCATAATCAAATAACTATTTATTTAATTAATGTTAATAATTATATTTATATATAATACATTTTCATTTTTTTGGAGTGCAATATTTTTCAAAAATAAAATAGGAAGTGAAAATCATCAATTTATCGAATATGAGCAAATTTTAGCTTTATTTAAAGGTTATGTCTAAGTCACTTGTTATATAAGCTTTAGCTTTATTATGCGAATCTTTTTTTAAAAAACATAAAAAGGAGTAATGATCCATTCGATTTTTTATTACGATTTTCCTTTAAAATCTATTAAATGAGCTAAAATTATTCTATCCTATCGATTGTGTTTGTTCCATTTAATGGGATCAGATTTTCTTCTTCCAAAATTCTTGAGTCACTCAACATTTCAGGCCAAAATTCCCATAAATACCGATAATGAAGTTAAGCTAAAGTCTGAACTTCTATTGAAATTAAAAGAAGTGTTTTTCTGATTTTGTCTAAATTCAAGTGAGCTACATACGACGATTAAGGCGTTATATATAAACATTTAGATTTTGTTATGTAGTCAATCAACCAAAGGAAGGAAACTTCCGGGCGTTCACATTTTTTAAAAATGTTGATTTTAAGGGTGTCTTGTATTTAGGGTAAGGTTTATTTTACAAATTTCAAAAATAATTGTTCTTATAACTTGAATTGAAGATTATTTATAAGATTGAATCTTAGTGTCTAATGATTTTGTGGACTTCTTTGTTTTTACCCCAATTAATTTGAATGATATATATCCCCGCAGATGATTTCATTAGAAATTCCTGAATTTCATTAGAAATTTCATTGGAATCTGAATTTGAAAAAATTTGATAATTCCCAATTGGAGAAATAATACGAACTGTAATAATTTCATCTCCAAAGGCGGAAGGATCAATTAATTCCAATTTAAAACTATTTCCATTTGTTGGATTTGGGTAAAGCTTCCAATTTTTATTTGAATGCAAAGGTTCAACCTGAATAGCTTTAGTATTACTGTAACTACTGTTTCCATTCTCATCGACTTGCTTCAACCGGTAATAGATATTTCCCCCAAGAAGAGGTAATTCCTGGTCTATAAAGTTATAGTTAACAATTTCATCAGTAAATCCATTTCCTAATACAATGTCGATTGTTTTCCATCCGTTAATGCTATTCAATGATCTCTCTATTTCAAAATGTGAATTTTGCCATTCTTTAGCAGTAGACCAATCTAAAAATGCTGATCTTGAATTTGCTTTAAATATTACATTAAAACTTACAAATTCAACAGGGAGGATTCTACATCCTCCATAATATGCTGGAGCTGGATCAGTAACTATATTAGAATCAGTAACCTGGTCAGGAAAAATCCCGGCACAAATTTCAAAAACCCCAGAATTTCTAATTGTTAAACTACTTCTAGGCCCTTTTGCAAAATTTCCTTCCACTAAAACATAGGAAGTTTGTGAATTTGTCCAAGTTGTGCCTGAAGTATTATCAAAACTTAAATTCCCTTTAAAATTTACGTTTGAATTTCCAGTTAAACTTACATCAGCGCCACCATCAATATTTGAACTTCCTAAGATTACTATTTCCGAGTCTCCTGTTAAATTTAAAGTAGTCCCGCTATTATTTAGTGTTAAGGTAGAATTTAGAGTCAAATTCGCTGAATTATTTAGGAATATATCTGCTCCTCCTTCGGCATCAAACGAGCCTGATACCGTTACTATGGCATCATCACTTAAGTTTAGTGTACTGTTTGTGCCATCAAATAAGACATCTGAATCAAATGATCCGGAAGAATTCCCGGAAAACCGTATCCCATTAACTAAATTATCCGTGGTTACTTCCACGTCCTCTTGAACAAGTAGGGATGAGTTATCAGCTAGTGATAAAGTGGATTGCACATCTAAAAATAGCTGACCTTCCAAAATAATTTGGCTATTGTCATATCCTAGAATTTTTGATTGATCAACAAGGTCAGTATTATCTGTGATGGTCATCAAAGCATCATCATATAATATGATAGTAGAGCCATCTTCTAATTCTAAATGATCTCCAACAAATAAAATGGAATTTTCATTTAAAATTATTTGTGAATTTCCCAACATAAACATTTCTCTTCCAATATTTAATTCAGAATCACCAAAAAATTCTATTGTAAATGAATCATCTATTTCAAAATCTCTATCTATCGATAGACTGGCATTATCATTCATCTGAAGAGTGCCACCATCAAAAAGAATTAAATCTCTAGATTCCATGTAAGAATCATCTTCAAAAGAAATATCAGGGGTATTTCCGTCAATAATTATATCTCTATTAGAAATAATTCCAGATGTCCCTGAGAAGATCACATTAGAATCATTGCTAATAGTAAAATCCCTATTGGTCGCTGTAGATTCGAAAATTGAGTTAGAAAGCGCTGAAAAATTTAAAGCTCCATCACCATCTATTGTGATGCGATCAGAGAAAAATTGAATATTACCATCAGCTTCAAACTGAGCAGCTTCAGTTATTTCTGTTATATCATCTACATTTATGTCTAAATCACCGGAAATAGTAACACGACTGTTTCCATTAACTAAGAAATCACGACCTACTACTAAATCACCAGATCCACTTAATGTTAATGACTTATTGTTAAAGCCAGTCACCAATAGATCTCTATTAATTGTTAGAGTTCTATTTGCTGCTATTTGAATAGAGACCTGGTTATTATTTCCAATATTTAGATCATTTAGGCCATTGACGTTGTGATTAATAACTATGTTGATTGGACAAGCTCGGTTATTTGTGGCTACAGGAGGAGTGTTGGGAATTGGACTTCCACATCCCGCTGTGTTTGTAATGGTCCATCTAGAAGCATTATTCCAATTTCCGTTTGAGTTTGAGGTGTATGTTTGGCCAAAAGCCTCACTTCTAAAAAATAAAGAACAAAACAGCAATAGGTAATATAGAAGATTATTGCTCTGCATTAAAAACTATTTTTGTAGTAAATTCCTAGAAGGATGATTATTAGAATTGATAGGTATAATTAATGCAATAATGTATTCACAAAGATAAGTAGATTTGCATCTAAACATTAAAATTCTAATAAATGTTTGTGGTTTTTTAAGCTAAATTTTTCATGTTTATTATTTTGAAATTTGAATAACAAAAAAAGCTCTTGATTGAAAAATCAAGAGCTTTTTAGGATAATGGATTTATTATTACCCGTTCATACTGATTAAAAACTCAGCATTATCGCGGGTTCCTTTCATTCGCTGAAGCAGGAATTCCATAGATTCCTGAGCAGTCATATCGCTCATTAGCTTACGCAAAATCCAAACTCGCTGCATTTCTTCCTTGTCCATTAAGAGATCTTCTCTTCTGGTTCCAGAACTTAATACATCAATAGCAGGATAAATTCTTCTATTCGATAGCTTACGATCCAGGGCAAGTTCCATGTTACCAGTTCCTTTGAATTCCTCAAAGATCACTTCATCCATTTTAGAACCTGTTTCGACCAAGGCAGTAGCAATGATGGTCAATGAACCTCCATTTTCAACATTCCTAGCAGCACCAAAGAATCGTTTTGGTTTGTGAAGTGCATTAGCATCTACACCACCCGAAAGAATTTTTCCTGAACTTGGCACTACCGTATTGTGAGCCCTAGCAAGTCGAGTGATTGAGTCGAGCAGGATGACTACATCGTGTCCAACTTCAACCATTCTCTTGGCTTTTTCCAGAACGATGTTAGCTACCTTCACGTGTCTATCTGCAGTCTCATCAAAAGTTGAAGAGATCACTTCTGCATTTACCGATCTGGCCATATCTGTAACTTCTTCTGGTCTCTCATCAATCAGAAGAATCATCAAATGTACCTCAGGGTGATTCTTTGTAATCGCGTTGGCAATTTGCTGTAAAAGAACTGTCTTACCGGTTTTTGGTTGAGCTACAATCATTCCTCTTTGTCCTTTACCAATTGGCGCAAACAAATCAAGAATTCTAGTAGACATTTTATCCGGAGAAGTAGAAAGATTTAATCTTTCTTCCGGGAAAAGTGGTGTTAAGTACTCAAATGGTACTCTATCTCGGATCTCGTCAGTAGTCTTACCATTTACCGTTTCAATCTTCAGCAAGGCAAAATACTTTTCTCCTTCTTTTGGAGGCCTAATAGAACCTTTGATATGATCCCCAGTCTTTAAACCAAAAAGCTTAACCTGGCTAGGAGATACATAAATATCATCGGGAGAGGCCAAATAGTTATAATCCAAAGATCTTAAGAAACCATAACCTTCCTGCATCATTTCCAATACACCTTCATTGACGATTACACCGTCAAATTCTCTGGCATTTACAAAAGGACGCTTTCTATTGGAATGTGGAGTGGTTTCAGCGGCAGGAGCCATCACTTCATCTTGAGACTTGAAGTTTTTCCTTTTAGGTAATTCTATCTCAGATTCTTGTTTTTCGATGGATTTTGGTCCAGAAACCGCTGTTCCTGGGCTTTCTTCTTTAGTTTTCTCTTCAAAAACTTTTCGTCGTGGCCTAAAAGTTTTGGCATCCTCAGCTTGAGGAGCATCTTCAGTTTGGGGCTCTGACTTTTTATCTGTTTCCCTTTTATGAACTCTCTCCGGTTTTGGAGCAGGTTTCTTTACCTCCTCGGAGGCAGAGCTTTCTGTAGGAATTTCCTTTGGAATTTCAGTCACATTTTGCCTTTTAAACTTTGGCTTGTATTCTGGCTCCTCAGAAGCGGGTTTGCTGACACTTTCACTTTTGTTAGCTTCTTCTGGCGAAGCAACTTCTGCGGCAGATGGTTTTTTCTTTGGCAAAGCTTTTTCTGGGGTGATTGCTTGCTGGTCAAGGATCGCATAGACTAAGTCGTCTTTCTTTAGAGTCTTGTGGTTTTTGACTCCAAGTTCCTCTGCGATTTCCTTCAGTTCAGACAGTAATCTGATTCTGAGTTCTTCTATGTTGTACATAAAGAGGGTATGAAATAATAAGATATTGTAAAATGCGGTATTTGGGATCGTGATCGAATTTCTGAGCAAAAAAGGTCTGCAGGAAAAGCTCAAGTCAAAGTGGGATGACTTGGATACTCACGTAACACCACAATATTAAAGGATCGATTTGGATTTAGCAAATTTTATTTTTTATTCATAAGATAATGATTTGATTTCAGTCCAATATTTGACGAAGAATAGCCATTGATTTCCAAGATTGGTTATTTTCCAGTTGCTGATTATAAAAATCTAACAAATGGTCCAGTAGCTTTCTTCTTAGGGATAATTTCACGTTGAACTGACATGAGTATTTTTTCAACATAAGTTCTTGAATGAAATATTCGGTCATTTCAATTTCGTCCCCTGTAAAAGGCTGGCCTGTATTTTCCGTCAAGAATTCACTGGCACTGGCCGGGGCAAACCCAAGATATTTGGCATTCTCCATTAAGAAAACTAAGGGGAAGTGACCTAAAGATGTTTCTTTTTTGTCCAATCTTTCAATACTCTCTTCCAAAAAATCATAGAGATTTTCGTTTTGGTAGTTTTCGAAAATGGATCTAGATATAACTTCTGTCATAAATAACGCTAAGCCAGTCCTATTAAAATCAAATGGAATTATTTGATTTGCTCTATTGATCTTTACTTCTGATACTCTTTGAATCCCTGAATTCTCTTTGTTATAAACAACCATTTCTAAGATGGTCATTGGTTGATATAAGGCTATTTTAGACTTGCTTTTTTGGCTTCTCACCCCATTTACCAAATAGGTTTTTAATCCAAGTTCTCTCGTGAAAATTTTACAAATGATACTAGTTTCTTTGTAGCGGATATAACTTAAAACAATACCTTTCGTCTTATGCAACATTATTTTTTCTCCTCAAAGAAACATTTCCTACATCTAGCTTCATAAGACTCTTTTTCCCCTAGCATGACTTTTTGTTTGGCATCTGATAATCTAAAGGAAAATGTTGCTAAATCCCCACATTTCATACAAATGGCATGCACCTTTGTAACATATTCCGCAATTGCCATTAAAATTGGCATTGAGCCGAAAGGCCGTCCTTCGAAATCCATATCTAGTCCAGCAAGGATTACTCGTTTGCCTTGCATTGCTAATTTTTGAACTACAGAAACTATTTCAGTATCAAAAAACTGAACTTCATCTATTCCCACCACATCACAATCCCCACTCAAAAGAAGAAGATCTTCTGCAAAATCAACAGGAGTGGAGCGGATCGTATTTTCATTGTGCGAGACTACTTCAGATTCACTGTACCTTTTATCAACGGAAGGTTTAAAAATTTCAACTTTTTGTCTGGCAATTTTTGCCCGATTGAGTCTACGAATCAATTCTTCAGTTTTGCCTGAAAACATCGATCCGCAAATGACCTCAATTTGACCTTTTCGCTCTGGAAATTTATTCCTTCCTATAGAAGGTTCGATAAACATACTTTTAATTACTGTATTCTAAATGTGGAAACTTATTGATTTCTGCTACACGAACAATTAAATCGCCTTTAGATAAGCGTGCTTGGCAAGATAACCGTTCATTGGATTTTAACCTTCCAAGCTTTGCGAACTTCTCCTCAGCGGAAGTTCGTGGACTTAAATTTTCTTCCCCTTGCACCAAAATTATTTTACAGGTGGTGCAACGGCCTTTTTTACCACAAGCATGCATCCAGTCAATACCATTTTCATGAATTAATTCAATAACTTTACGATCAGCAGCTTTCGAATTAATTTCTCGATTAAATAAGTTTTGAATGACTATTCGTGGCATTTGTTCGTTGCATTTTTAAACAAGACAATTCAATGACAATTCAAATTAACAGCAATTATTTAGAAAAATACGCCGAAGAATACGCTACCATCGTTTGTGACGGCTTTTTTTCTTCAAAACAATACATTACAGGTCAAGATATCATTCAACTGACAAGTAGCACTCAAGTAAATTTTTTTATCATTAAGAGGTTATTTGAGCTTTGGCAGGAGGAATTATCTAAATTGAAAAGTAATCCATTTTTTGATTATAGGGATATTGCCGTGCATGAGGCATTGACCCAGTTTATGAATGTATTATCCAAGAGAATTAAGGTGGAGAGAGATAATCTCGAGCCTTTGATAAAAATAGCGGTAGTCCAGGCGATAGCGCTCGCTACAGATCCTGTAAGCTATTATCAATCGGAAATAGAAAAAGCACCTGAGGGAAAAATAAATGAATATCTAAAAGAGAATAAAAAATACTACAAATGGCATGATAGAGTAATCACTTTTTTGATTGATAAGGCGGGCTTTGGTCATGATAAAACAGAATATCTGAGAGCCATAGGAGCAAATTATCAAGTCATAAAAGAATCACTTGAATCGGAAAATCTACTATTGGCAACATTTGGTGATGTGAAAGCTTTTAATTTGGATTTTTATAGAATTGACACAGATTACCCTGATGGAAATACAAATGATTCTCAAAATAAAGAAGAGGAATCCAAATCCTCTTTTTTTGACCAAGTAGAAGTCAAGCAAACAGAAGAGATAGAGGTTGATGAGTCGAATGTTTTTAAAAAAGAAGAACAAGAACCTAACTTAGCTGAGGTAAAATCTCACTCAGATAGAAATGCTACTTTAAATTCTGCTTTACTGAAATCGAGATTTGAAACAGAATCTTATAAAGGGATGCGAGGTGTCATTGGAGAATTGTCAGAAAGTCTCGCAATCAATCAGAGGTTTATGTTTACAAAGGAGCTTTTTGATGGAAACTCAGATTTGCTTTCACATGCTTTAAAATCAATTGACGATTGTGTTAATTTTAATGAAGCTATACAATTGGTTAACAAAAGATATGTCAATGAATTAAACTGGGAAATAGAAACGGAGCCTGTCCAGGAGTTTTTGTTATTGATTTATAGGAAGTTCGATGAAGTTTAATAGTAAATTGACGATCTATTAAAAAGCCTTGATTGAATGTTCTATTTTGTTATTAGTCTACAATAATTTCAGTCTTTATTAAAGAATTTGTTTAAATCATAGATTATTTTGAATTTAAAGGAATTAATATTTTCAATAATCATAATTTATTAATGGTTAAAAAAGGAGAAGGGCTTGATGATATCCCTGAATTTGATGATGGATTGGATATTGTAGATAACTATTGGTATCTGATCAATTATTTAAGGGATTTGATTAAGGCATCCGAAATTAAGGCTGGTTTGGTGCTTTCATTCTATGGTTTATTGATAAATGTCTTTTTTCAATTTTCTGATCATCTTATAGAAGTTGCTGCTTTAGACCCATTTATCTACATTTTTATGGCACTGTGGTTTATGTTTAGTGTAACTTCAATTTACTATAGCTTTAGGTGCTTTATGCCCCAAATAGAAAGCAAGTTTGATAATAGTGTATTTTTCTTTGGGGATATAATCAGCTCTTATGGTACTATCAAAGAATATGTTAGAGTTTTAGAAAAAATAAGCGTAAAGAGAAGACCTTATCTGGATCAACTAGGTGAACAAGTGTATATCAATGCAAAAATCACTGCAGCGAAATTCCGAAATGTTAACCTTTCCATTAGGTTTCTTTCTTTTAATATTGGCCTGTTGTTTGTATTTATTTTGTATTATGCCTTAAGATCTGCCTTGCAGGTCTAAATCTTTTTAATGAAATGAAAGGATACTTAAAACTAAGAAGAATCGTATTAAAGAAATTGAAGTCTGATCTGCCTTCATACTTATCCTATCATGGGTTAGACCATACGTTGGACGTGCTAAATGTATGTGAGCAATACATTCGAAGGTTAAAATTG
>NZ_JAHEBC010000468.1 GCF_024642405.1 Algoriphagus sp.
CCTTGTATATCATCGTATCGCCAATGCCCTTGGTGATCCGCACCAGATTGCCGTGGCTGAGCATTATCTGGGTTTGGTAAATCGGCTCCAGGGGAACTATTCGACAGCACTGACTTACTTTGAAAGCGCCTTGGAGCAATTTCAGTCTAATGTAGAAACCCAGTCCAGTTGCTTAGGTCCTTTATTTAACATTGGGGTTATTCACCAGATCGTAGGAGACTATGATAAGGCCCTGAAGTATTTTTACCAGGAGCTCGATTTAAGGAAGGAGTTGGGTATCGTTCAGGGGTCAGGAAATACGTTAAACAGCATTGGGATTACCCTAAAAAAGATGGGAGACTATACCCGGGCTCTGTCTGTGTACGAAGAGGCATTGCAACAATCGATTGCCGCGGGTGATAGTATAGACCTGTCCAATATTTATAATAATATGGGTACCGTCAAGGAACAATTGGGAAATAATGAAGGGGCATTTATAGACTACCAACTTTCATTGGCGCTCGATAGAAAGGATGACTATCAGTCAGGAATTGCTTCCAGCTACGAATCCATTTCAACTATATACCTTAAATATGGTGAATTGGATTCAGCAATGGCCTATGCACTGAAAGCCTATGAAATCCGAAAAAATCTGGGAGAACTAAAGGAATTGATCCAAAGCGGTCATCATCTTGTGACAATTTCGCTGGAAGCGGGCAACATCAATGATGCATGGATGTATGCCGAGATAACTACGCCCAAATGTGAAGAATTGGGTGTGGCTGAAGTACTTATGAACAACTATAAGTTGCTCGCCGAAATCTATCATAAGAAAGGCGAGATAGATCTGGAAGCTCAGGCACTCCGGGCGCAACTTTTTTGGAAAGATTCTTTATTTGATCAAAGAGCTATCGAAACCGCCAGAAATCTTCAAGTGCAATATGAGACCAAGGAAAAAGAACAAATGATGAGCTCGTTGCAGAAAGAGAATGAGCTTGGAGTACTTTTAATCTCAAGACAACGTAAATGGCAGTCTTTATTGATTTTAGCTCTGGGGTTAGTTTTCTTTTTACTGATTTTAGCTGTTCGATTTTATCAGCTAAAAATTGAAGCGCATCAATTGAAGGCAGCACAAGAGAAAATTCTTAAAGAGAAAAAGGTGAAAGAATTGGAGTCTAATAACCGGATTTTGCAAATGAACGCGATGCTAGAGGGACAAGAAGCCGAACGGATTCGAATTGCCAAGGATCTTCATGATGGCCTCGGAGCCCTACTTTCTACGGTCAAATTGCATTTTCAATCCGTACAGAAGGAAATTGAGGCTCTTTCGAAATTAAATATCTATCAAAAAGCAAACAATCTATTGGACAATGCCTGTACGGAAGTGCGTCGGATTGCCCACAATATGATGCCGGATGCTTTGTCCAAACTTGGACTTGTTCAAGCATTGGAAGATCTTTTGGAAGGTCTGCGGTTGAAGGGACAAAAAGTATCCTTGGAAGTCATTAATTTCGAAAATCAGGAAATTCCGAAAGAGGTCGAATTAATGATATACCGCATCATTCAAGAATTGATTAATAATATTACCAAACATGCGGAAGCTGGGAGCATTATTGTACAATTATCCATTCATGAAAATGAACTTTTTATTTCGGTTGAAGATGACGGATGCGGATTTGATGTGCAAGAAACTTCAGATGGCATCGGTTTGAAAAACATCAAATCTCGGGTAGCCTACCTGGGAGGAAGTCTTGAAATGGAGAGTATAAAGAATGTGGGTACGACGATGAATGTCACGATCCCTTTGCCTACTACTCCAACACAGAAATCTGATAGTCTATCTGATCCAGTGCACTTATAATCGAAAAAGATCGACTATTTAATTTTTCCAGAATTGATTTTGATTGTCTCAGTTGGTCGATGACTGGCTTCATTGTATGTCCGGACTTCTGATTTATTCTATATAGTATCTGAGCATAATTGAGGTAACAAAAAGCCAGTGCTTCGGACTGCCATGGAAATAGTGTGACCTTGCTCTCCGCATTCGAGAAATACTCAAAGGCTTCTTCATAGTTAGCTTTGGACAGGGTGTGATTTCCTTGTTCAAAAAAATGATCGCCTTTTTCCTTTAGATCAATGGCTTTGTCAATCATAGCATGTCCCCAGGTGTTTTCATTTTTGGAGTTTGACTGTAGATGGTATGCGGCTCTGGCTTCGATAATTTTGCGATCCAAATAATTTTTCGCTAAGAATGATCGAATGGAATCTTCAAAATTAATTGGGCAATGAGTTTCTGTGTCTACAGAATCCTTCTCGCCAACAAAATCCTGAAAGCTTAAAGGGCAAGCTAAAAGTTGAAAGAAATCTAAGGCAGGAAAATGATTTGTAATGAAAAATCTCGGATCGGTCATAAAGTAATCGACCTGGTACTCCTGTTTGAAATAATCTTCTGTATACAGCGTATTACTTTCCCAGGTGGCATCAAGGAGGTAGTATTTATTTTCTAGCATGACTATGTTCCAGGCATGATCAGGCTGCTCACTTATTTCCCTATGACTGTTTAGGTCCTGGCTAAACCCCACGACGGCCATACAGGGGAGCTCGGCAATCTCCGCCATGTGGCAAAT
>NZ_JAHEBC010000140.1:0-7087 GCF_024642405.1 Algoriphagus sp.
CTGAAGGGGGATGAAATTGTCTATGATTTATATACTGGAACTGGTACAATTGCAAATTTTATTGCTAAGAAAGCAAAGCAAGTTATAGGAATTGAATATGTGGAAGCAGCAATTGAAGATGCCAAAATAAATTCTGAAATAAACGGCTTAACAAATACCTTGTTTTATGCGGGCGATATGAAGGATATGCTCAATGAAGAATTTATCCTGAATCACGCTGCTCCCGATGTTATTATTACCGATCCACCAAGAGCCGGAATGGATGAAAAAGTAGTTCAAATGTTGTTACGTTTAGCAGCACCAAAAATAGTCTACGTTTCCTGCAATCCAGCAACTCAAGCCAGAGATGTTGCTCTTTTGGCAGAAAAATACACGGTAGAGAAGATTCAACCTGTAGATATGTTCCCTCAAACTTATCATGTAGAAAACGTGATCCAATTGAAACGAAAAACTAATTGAACGTTGGTCAAAATTCCTTCAGATTATACTTCCTAAATAAAGTTTTTCATAGATCATTTAATCAGGAATTAAATTCTTTGTTCTTGATTCCTGATTTAAATCAAGTTTTTAAAGCCATATTTTCTCAGAAAACTAGGTTAAATTTAAGTGTAGCTCTTCAATGGTAAAGAGGTACACTTCTTTAACCAGCAGTAATATTTATGTGGGAGAATTTTGACGTTTGGAAATTTTTAGCAGGTCTTGGGCTTTTCCTTTTTGGTATGTCCCAGCTAGAGAATGGGGTGAAGGAATTAACTGGCAGAGGCTTCAAAGTTTTTATCAAAAAGCATACAAAGAGTAAGATTAAAGGAATACTGGGAGGAGCTTTGATCACTGCCATTTTACAAAGTAGTTCCGTAGTTTCTTTAATGTTACTGGCTTTTGTAGGTGCGGGAGTGATCAGCATGAAAAATGCCTTGGGTATTATTCTAGGATCTAATCTTGGTACAACCTTCACCGGCTGGTTAGTGGCAACTCTCGGTTTCAAAGTAGATATTGAAAGTTTCATTTTACCATTTATTGCTTTGGGGACATTATTAGTGGTTCTTTTTCCCAAACGTCAGCATCTATTGAATACTGGTCTTTTGGTTTTGGGGTTTGCCTTACTTTTCCTGGGGCTTTCCTTTATGAAAGATAGTTTCTCTTATCTCGCTGACAATTTTGATATCAGCCTTTTTTCCGATTATCCCCCTTTTATATTCTTTTTTGTAGGCTTTTTCTTTACTGCTTTAGTTCAATCCAGTTCAGCGACTATGGTGATCACCCTTAGTGGATTAAATGCTGGAATTATTGATTTTCAATTAGCAGCTGCTTTGATAATCGGTGCAAATTTAGGTACTACCATCACGGCCTTATTAGGAGGGTTTCAAGGTCCCGTTTCCAAAAAAAGAGTGGCTCTTGGGCATTTCTTATTTAACTTAATCACCAGTTTTGTTGCATTTTTATTCTTGGGGTTTTTAATCTCATTTATTACCGATTGGCTACAAATAAAAGATAAATTAATTGGTCTTGTCGTTTTTCACAGCTTGATCAATTTAATAGGGATCCTACTTTTTTATCCGTTCCTAAATCAGTTTGCAAATTTTCTTAATAACCGATTTACCAATAAGGATGACAGCGCAGGAATATTTATTCACGAGTCCATAGTTGAAGTACCTGAAACTGCTCTGGAAGCACTTCAAAATGAAACAAACCATCTTGTTTCCTTAGTATTAAAATTATGGGGAATGGCCTTTCTTCAAAAATTCAACGAATCTACCTCTCCTGGAAGCATGAAGTTTTTTAAGCTTAATAAAAGTTTTAACGATCACTATTTCCAAATCAAAAGGCTACATGGAGAAATAATAAATTTCTATGGAGACCTCCAAAAGCAGGCATTAAATGAAAATGAATCTTCAAAATTATCAAAAATCATCACTGCTACCGGAAATGCATTACATGCTGCGAAAGATATTAAAGACATTGAAAATGACCTCTCTATATTCCGTAAATCAGAGAATAACACAACGAATTTATTGTATGAATTCTTTAATGAGACTAGTCTAACTATGATAGCAAGATTCAAGCAAATACAGAGTTTGAATACTGATAGTATTACATTCGAAGATATGGGGAAGCTAATGGTCGATATTCAAAAAAACTACGACAAATTATTAGAAATGGTCTACGATCATTCGAATAGAAAACATCTGGAAGAGGAAGAAATTGCAACTGTATTGAATGTAAATAGAGAACTATATTCTACAAATAAAGCCATTATTCGTGCTATTAAAGATTATAAACTAAGTCCTGAGCAAGCCGCGCAATTTGAAAACCTTCCTCCTTTTAGATAATTCAGTTTAAATTTTAGTAGGGATTCTATTGACTGCGAATTACTAAAATCTTAATTAAAATTGATACTTATCCTAGGTTAAGTCAAACAATTATTCAGCTTAAAACCTTCCTTTTCACAATTACAATGAATAACCCTGAAAATCAATCTGTAGAAGAACTCCTAGAAAAACTTAAGGTTGATTCAAAAAAAGGATTGACTGAGGAAGAGGTTCTAAAAAGGCGCTTGGAATTTGGAGAGAATGTTATTCCATCAGCTAAAAAAAGAACTACTTGGGATATTTTCATTTCCCAATTTCGAAATGTAATTGTGCTATTATTAGTAGTCGCTGCAGCTGTTTCATTCTTTTTCGGTGATTTTTTTGAAGCAATAGCCATCATCGCGGTTATTCTAATAAATGCCATCATCGGCTTTATCCTGGAATCACAGGCCAATAAATCCATGGACGCTTTGAAAGAACTGGAGCAGCCAAATTCAAAAGTTATTAGAAATGCTACACTTACACATACTCCCATTCAAGACCTAGTTCCTGGAGATCTAATTTCTTTTGAAGCTGGTGATTTGATTGGTGCAGATGCACGATTAATTGAAGTGAATTCTCTTGAAATTAACGAAGCTCCTCTTACAGGAGAATCACTACCCTCTAGTAAAAAAACTGAACGAATTGAAGAAAAGGTTACTATCGGTGATCGAACCAATATGGTCTTTCGTGGTACCTCAGTAACTCGTGGAAATGGACTTGCAGTAATTGTATTCACTGGAAAGGACACGGAAATTGGTCATGTTTCGTCCATGATGGATGAGGCCCAGGCAGAAGAACTTCCTCTGAATAAAAAACTTGACAAATTCAGTAAAACATTAATTTGGTTGAGTTTTGTCATTATGATTCCTTTCATCGGAATCGGTCTTCTCCAATCAAAAGAGCTATATCTATTAATCGAAACGTCCATAGCTCTTGTTGTCGCAGCAATTCCTGAAGGTCTTCCCATTGTAGCCACAATCGCCTTAGCCAGTGGCATGTTACGATTGTCCAAAAAGAAAGTTTTAGTAAGAAAATTAGCAGCAGTTGAAACACTGGGAGGCACCAATATTATTCTTACAGATAAAACGGGGACATTGACAGAAAATCAATTGGAGGTGGTTGAAACAAGTCCAGAGAGAAATGATACTAATTCTTATGATAAACTCATAGAGATAATGGTATTGTGTAATAATGCCGCTTTAAGCCAAGAAAATAAACATATTGGCGATCCTGTCGAAATCGCATTGTTACTTTGGGCAGAAAAGGTTTCTTCCGGTTCAGTAAAGCAGTTAAGAGGACAGTGGGCAGAAACTAAAGAAATCCCTTTTGAAAGTGAAACGAGGATAATGACGACTTTTCATCAGGCTGGTAAGACAACTCAAGCTTCTATGAAGGGATCTACTGCAGAAGTGCTCAAAAACTGTAAATACTATGAACAAGATGGTTTAATAATAGAATTGGATGAAAAAGCGAAAAGTTATTGGGCAGAACAGACTAAATTACTTTCTGCAAAAGGTTTAAAAGTATTAGCAGGAGCTTACCAGATTTTAGAACAATCTAGCCTTGATAAAGCGGAGGAGTTAATTCTAGTAGGAATAGTCGGTCTACAGGATCCTGCAAGACCAGATGTTTTTGAGGCAATTTCGGAATGTCATAACGCAGGAATTCAAGTGATTATGGTAACTGGAGATCATCCGGAGACTTCTAGAGCTATTGCAGAAAACATTGGCATATTCAAAGGGGGACAAAATTTAGTTGTTCAAGGTAAAGACTTGACGTTTGGTGAAAATGAAAACTCAGAATTATTAAGTGCCTCAGTTTTTTCCAGAGTAAGCCCCGAGCAAAAATTGAAATTAGTTGAGTATTACCAGTCCCGTGGATTTGTGGTTGCTATGACAGGAGATGGAGTGAATGATGCTCCAGCTCTAAAAAAAGCTGATATCGGTGTTGCCATGGGGCTAAGAGGAACAGAGGTGGCAAAAGAGGCAGCGGATATGATATTACAAGATGATTCATTTTCTTCCATTGTCATAGCTATTAAGCAAGGCCGAATCATCTTTAATAATATTCGGAATTTCGTCATTTACTTACTCTCCTGTAATTTAAGCGAGATCCTAGTCGTATCCTTCGCAGCATTTTTGAGTTGGGGCTCCCCACTGCTTCCTTTACAAATACTCTTCCTAAATATAGTTACAGACGTCTTTCCTGCACTTGCTCTTGGTATGGGTCAAAGTAATAGGGAATCTTTACTCGAGAAGCCAAGAACGATCAATGAACCATTACTTACAAAAGCCCATTGGAAATCCTTGGTCGTTTATTCAATGATTATGACGATTAGTGTTTTGGGAGTTTTTTATTATTCTTCGAAAGTGATCGGTCTTGAGGAATTCCAAACAAATAACGTAGCTTTTTTTACTCTTGCTTTTGCCCAGTTGTTTCATCCTTTCAATTTAATTAAGCGAGGAGAGAATCTGTTTACAAATGGAATTATAAGAAATCCGCATTTATGGGCCTCAATTATTTTTTGTTCAATCTTATTGATAGTGGCAAGCTTATTTAGCCCATTTAAAACACTTCTAGCACTTAATTTTCCTTCCGAAGATATGTGGCTGCTGATTGTTGGGGGAAGCCTGATCCCTATACCTTTGATTTATTTTTTCAAGATTTTAAGAATAATTGATTAAAGAAATCAACACCTATTTTATTTAACAAAAGATGAAAAAAAGTATTGAAAAAAGTCAGCGATCTAAGAGCTATTTTGATTGAAATTTATATCCTAAAAATGAATAGGAAATAGTGCCATATTTTTAAATCAGGCCGTCTCTAGGCTAAAGTCTATTGAATTCAGAAAAACATGGAAATTGACACAAAATTGTCCGTTCTTTGTCAAGAAGATTTTTAATAAAAACACGGTAAAATTCATGATAAAATCTAAGGTGTTTAAAATCTTTTTCTAAAAAAATGAATGCAATCAGACTAGTTTAAAAAATGATTTCAGACGAAAACGACCCTACATTAAACGGAAAATATCTAGGTACCATCACAAGTGATTTTGTAAAAATTTCTGACACTTTAAAAGAAGCATCCTACCAAATCCGATCTCGAAAATTTTCAGAATATCCGATATTCCCAATCTCAAAAGAGATGCAACCGATTGGTAAAATATTTTTAGGCAAGGCTGAAAAAGACCTGGATTGGAATTATTTCATCACTTATGTAGACGAGTTTGTCCAAAGGAAATTAATCTCTGAGGAAGCACTTGAAGACTTCAAAAAAGCTTACAAAGACCCAGATGAATTTTGCTGCCTTTTTGTCATGGATGGGGCTTTCACTAGTTTTGTCTACATCCCTTATCCAAACGAATAGCTAAAACAAAGAGTAAAAAAATCTCTACCTTTAATTTAGGTAGAGATTTTTTATTTATTCATTATCAGACAAATATAGATTTCAATCTGAAGTTATAATTGATTACTTGAATTATAGAAAATATCTATAATAAGCCTTTCTTCTCTTAATTTCATTTCAAAAATGCTTCCATCCCTGTGCCTTGATCTGAACAGCAGTTCCACTTTTTGTCACCAGATATTTGCCATCTTCTGGCTTTGTTATGTGGCCTATAAAATGAACGTCCGGGTGCTTTTCTAGCTTGTCAAAATCCTTCTGGTCGATCGTAAATAAAAGCTCATAATCTTCTCCCCCATTCAGCACACAAGTGATCGGATCAAGATTCAATTCCACAGCAGTATCAAATGTCTGTTTATCAATTGGAAGTTTATCCTCATAAATCGTGGCGCCAACACCTGATAATTTACAGATATGGAAAATCTCTGAAGCCAGTCCATCAGAAATATCCATCATGCTTGTCGGTACCACTCCCAATTCTCGCAACTCATGAACGATGTCCATTCTAGCATCAGGCCTCAATTGACGACCTGTAACTACGGTGTATTTTTCGAGGTCTGGCTTCATATCTGGATTGGCTAAAAAAACCTGTTTTTCGCGCTCCAAAATCTGCAGTCCAACCAGCGCTCCACCCAGGTCTCCTGTGACACAAAGTATGTTATTTTCCTTGGCTCCAGATCGATAAGAAATTTGTTCTTTTTTAGCCTCTCCAATAGCAGTAATCGAGATCGCCAAACCTGTTCTGGAAGCAGTAGTATCACCACCAATCAAGTCCACTCCATAATGATCGCAGGCTGCATAAATTCCTTCATACAAAGCCTCTACTGCTTCTAAGGAAAATCTATTGGAAAGAGCAATACTAACTGTGATTTGTTTTGGAATTGCATTCATAGCAGCGATGTCTGAAACGTTTACCGCAACAGCTTTAAATCCCAAATGAGGAAGTGGTGCATAAGAAAGATCAAAATGTACCCCTTCCATCAATAAATCTGTAGACACAACTTTCACATGATCTCCAGCATCAATAACTGCGGCATCATCCCCTATTCCTTTCAGACTTGATTTATTTTTAATAATTACTTTTTCATTGAGCCGATCTATTAAACCAAACTCTCCTAAATCACTTATTTCTGTTCTTTTCTCTGACATAATATTTTCTCTCGCGACGACGCTACGTCGCAACGGTTTAATTATTTTTTATTAAATGCTTCTTTTATAAATGCCAACTGTACCTAAACCCGGCAAACAAACTGCCCATAAATTATCGCCGTTTACAATCTATATAACAAGTTTGCGGCTTTTTACTGCTTACTGTTTCCTGCGACTGCCTACTG
>NZ_JAHEBC010000140.1:7187-9586 GCF_024642405.1 Algoriphagus sp.
TACTGTTTCCTGCGACTGCCTACTGAAAACTGCCTTCTGGATTCTCCTGGCAGAGTTCCACCAATACTCCATTCGTGGTTCTGGGATGCAAAAATACCACTAATTTATTGTCTGCACCTAGTTTTGGGCTTTCATTCAAAATCTCGAAGCCTTCCGCCTTCAACCTGTCTACTTCAGCATGAATATCTTCCACATCAAACGCTATATGATGCACTCCCTCTGACTTTCGGTCAATAAACTTAGCGATCGGACTATCCTCCCTGGTTGCCTGGAGTAATTCCACTTTGGTTTCTCCTACCAGGAAAAAAGATGTTTCTACGCCTTCTCCCTCCACAACTTCCTTCTTGAAATGCTCTTTCCCTAGTAATCGAGCAAAAAGAGAATTAGATTTTTCCAAATCTCTAACCGCAATCCCAATATGTTCGATCTTCCTCATTTTTAAATTTCTTATATTTGCAACTGAATTATTTAGAAGTAATTGATGTTTGCATCTTTACTTAACTAATGAAGATAAAGTAAAAGTACAAAGATATGATAATCGTTTCTGACAAAGCCAAAGAGCGAATTTTAGAACTCAAAAGAGAAGAAAATCGCAAAGAGGAAGAAAACATCCGTGTATCGGTTAAAGGTGGAGGTTGTTCAGGGTTAATGTATGATCTTGGTTTTGATGCCAATACAGTTGAAACAGACCATGTTTTCGAAGATAAAGGTGTTAAAATCATCGTAGATAGAAAAAGTTTGCTTTACCTAGCAGGTACTACGCTGGAATTTTCAGATGGATTAAATGGAAAAGGTTTTCAGTTTGTTAATCCAAATGCATCCAGAACTTGCGGATGTGGTGAAAGCTTCTCCATTTAAGGAGCATTTAACGAACTCAAATAAAGACAGCCCAAATCAGCTGTCTTTTTTTATGAATAATTTAAGAACCAAGAGCACAGAGTTTTGAAAATGTGGATTGAATCAAGAATCTTAACTTTTTGCTCCAGCATAGTTATGGCAAAAAGCTTAGGTCGTTTTATTAAACTACATGGATAAACCACATGGATTAGAGTGGAAACAAGCATTTCAGCATTTAATGTTGCTTTTTTAAATACATACGTCTTCCCGAATAAGTTAATCTCGCTCTTAGCTAAACATTTTAAAAATATAAAAGCCTCAAGTGATACTGATGTGAATTTGGCTTTAAAAAATTGTGACAAATTGTAGTTGGAAATACTATGAAATTGTCTTTAGCTTGCAGGCACAGAAAAATTGATGGTGCAACAGGAGCACAGTTTCTTCAAACTCTAAGAGGTTATATTGTGAATCCAGTTATGATTTAGTGTAACTGAGATTTTCAATCTAACTAGTCCTGAATAGACGCTTCAGTTTTTAAGTATAAATTAAGCCTGCTTTATAATTATAGAGCATTTTTTTTATATTTTTATTACTTAAACTGTAAAATGAGTAAAAACATAATTATTACGGGGACGAGTAGAGGGATAGGTCTTGAAATGGTAAAGATTTTTGCTGAGAAAGGGTATCAAGTTTTAGCGCTTTCGCGAAATGAAAAACCAGTTCAAGAATTGAAAATACAAAATGTAACAGCTTTTTCATTTGATCTAAGTGATGATTCAGCATATAAAAAAGTGGTGGATTTTATTGATAGTGATTGGGAACATGTTGATGTCTTAATAAACAATGCAGGAGCACTTTTAAATAAACCATTTTCAGAAACGTCAATTGAAGATTTTCAATCTATATATAAAACCAATGTTTTTGGAGTTGCCGAATTAACTCGAATTGTTTTGCCTTTTATGAGCAATGATAGCCACGTAGTAACTATTGGTTCTATGGGAGGTGTTCAAGGGAGTATGAAATTCCCGGGTTTAGCAGCATATAGCTCAAGTAAAGCAGCTGTTGTGACTTTAACAGAATTACTTGCAGAAGAATACAAAAACCATGGTATTTCATTTAATGTATTAGCATTAGGAGCGGTACAAACTGAAATGTTAGAGGAAGCCTTTCCTGGATATAAAGCACCAATAAATTCAATAGAAATGGCTCAATATATCGTTGATTTTTCATTAAATGGTAATAAATACTATAATGGTAAATTATTACAGGTTTCTAATTCAACACCATAACTAATTAAAGTTTAATTATGTTTTAATGCATAACAATCTTGAAAGTTATATTCCATCATCTGCTCTACCTTTAATTCTAAAACTTTTGGAGCATGAGCATTTAATTGTCAAGATTAAAAATGAATTTAAAACAAGACTTAGCACTGGAAACGAATTCCATTGACCAGCTAATAAATTCAACCTTCGTCAATCACTTTTATTTGAAGGAATTCTCCTATTTAACCTTCAATTCTTACCTTTGCCCACGTCAAAAAAACAATCCCAAATTCATGG
>NZ_JAHEBC010000469.1 GCF_024642405.1 Algoriphagus sp.
GAGGGGTAGTTCCATTTACAATGCGTGATAAAATGTGTAATCTTTTCCCGTTTTATTGACAAAGTCTCCCTCTAGGGGGATTTAGGGGGTAAAAAAAGTTGATTTCTAAATCAAAAATAATTGAGATTTCTCGGTTGTTCCGCCCTCGAAATGACATTAAAAATCACATATTTTTCCAATTAACTTGTTTAGAATAGCGATTTTAACAGATTCTGATTTTCTCCAGGCTTGGGAATGGGAATGTCTAAATGCATTGTTAGATCAGGGAAGTTCTGAGATAGTTTTGGAAATTAGGAATCTTTCTCCTAAACCCTCAGGTAAAAAATCCCCTCTTCTATATCGACTATACAGAGCATTAGACAGGAAACTTTTTAAATCTGGATTTGATGCATTTAAGAGAATTTCGATAAAGGATCTTTCCATAAAAAAACTTTCTCAAATTCAAGTTAAACCCATACAGACTTCTTATAGAGATGAGTTTCTAAATGAAGACCTAGAAAAAATAAAGGAGTTTGAAATTGATATAATCTTAAGATTTGGCTTTCGCATTTTATCAGGCTCAATATTGACTGTTCCTCGATTAGGCATTTGGTCCTATCATCATGGGGATCCATCAAAGTATAGAGGAGGACCGCCTGCATTTTGGGAAGTGATGTTGGGATGGGAAACTACCGGAACAGTTTTACAAAGATTAACGGAGGAATTGGATCAGGGAGAAGTACTCTATGAATCTTATTCTCAAACAAATCCTCTCTCAGTGGAAAGAAACGCCAATGCTGTTTTTTGGAAGTCCTCTTATTTTGTTGCCAGAGTTCTTCAAAGGATTGAACAAATGGGTGAAGAAAAATGGAGTCAAGATTTACCTGAATCCAAGATAGAAAAAACTATAAAATCTAAACTAAGACGACCTCCAGAGACCTTCGAAATGCTTTCTCTAGTTTGGAATTTGGTCCAAAGAAATATAAAACGGAAAATTCAAGAAAAGAAAAAGCCAGCACATTGGGAATTGGCTATGGTAAATCATTCAGATGCTTCAGCCATTGAGAGTTCAGATATTCAATGGATTGCTCAAAAGCGAAATTCATCCAAATACTTCGCAGATCCTTTTCCGGTTTTTTATCAGGGAGAAACCTATGTTTTTGCAGAGGAATTTGATAGGCAATCAGAAAAAGGAATGATTGTTTGTGGGGTAATGCAAAACAATCAACTGGTAAAATCGCAAGCGGTTATTCAGGAAGACTGGCATTTATCCTATCCTTTCATTTTTGAACAAAACGGAGATTTTTTCATGGTACCTGAATCAGCAGAAGCTGGCTCATTGTTTATTTATAAAGCTTTAAATTTCCCGTTTCAATGGGGAAAAAGAGCATTGTTTTTTGAAGGAGAGGGGTATGATCCAACGGTTTATTTTGCGAATGGAAAATATTGGCTGTTTATTAATCAAAAGTCTCATCCAGCTACCTCATCCTTTGATGAGCTGAATTTATATTTCTCTGAATCGCTTCAATCTGCAAATTGGAATGCGCATCCAATGAATCCCATTGTTTCAGATGTGAGATGCTCAAGACCCGCTGGAAATTTATTCGAAAAAAAGGGAAAGCTTTTCAGGCCAGCCCAGGATTCTGGGAAAAGGTATGGTCATAGGATTGCTGTAATGGAAATCCTGCAGATCACGGAAAGCAGCTATCGGGAAAAACTAGCCTATTTTATAGAACCGAATCTTGTGGCTGGGGCTTTGGGAATTCATACGATTAATATGTGCAAGGGTAAAATGTATTTGGATTTTTACTTCCGCAAATGAAGATCATTCAACTGATTCAAAAACCTCAAGCTAGGGGAGCAGAAATTTTCACTTCTTGGTTAAGTGAAGAACTTAAACTCCTGGGACATGAAGTTCTTTTAGTTTCTTTATTTGAAGGAGATTTTGATTTACCGTTTTCAGAAGACTTAATCCGTCTCAATCGAAAGAAAAAAAATAGATTCTGGGATTATTCAGGTTGGAAAAAATTTAATGATATCGTCCTTGATTTTAAGCCAGATCTGGTACAAGCCAATGGTGGTGATACTTTAAAATTTGCGGTATTTAGCAAAAAACTTTTCCGTGGAAGTTTCAGACTTGTCTTTAATAATGGGGGACTTGTTAGTACTTACCTAACTTCCTTTTGGCACCGCACTTTCAATAAATTTCTATTTAGGAATATTGATGCTTTTGTCTCTGTTTCCAACTTTACCAAGAACGATTTGGATCAGTTTTTAGGCAAAGAAAAAGAACATCAAATTATTCCCATAGGTATTCAAATTCCTTTTTTTGATCGTTTGGCAAAAGCCAAACCTTTTCCAGTTTTGGTTCAAATTGCGGGTTTCACGTATGAAAAAAATCATTTTGGTTCACTTAGAATTTTCGAACTGTTTCTAAAAAAGTACCCATCGGCACAACTCTGGTTAATCGGGGATGGACCTGAAAAAGAAAGAATAGAAAGAGAAACAGATAAGTTGGAATTCAAAGGTCAGGTCAAATTTTTGGGAGCATTGGCAAAGCCCTTCAATTCGATTCCGGAAAATTCTATGTTGATTTTACCAAGCATTTCGGAAGGTCTTCCAGCC
>NZ_JAHEBC010000141.1 GCF_024642405.1 Algoriphagus sp.
AGAGAAACTGGCTTGGAAGTAAATCGGGGAGTTAAAGTGGATTTCTATTTTAAAACTAATATCCCGAATGTCTATGCTATTGGTGATTGTGCAGAATTTCATGAAGCTCCAGCAGATGATAGACGTCCTATTGAACAAGTTTGGTACACAGGAAGGATGCATGGAGAGACTTTAGCTTATACACTAAATGGAAAAGCAACCTCGTACAAACCTGGGGTTTGGTTTAATTCAGCCAAGTTTTTGGATATAGAATATCAGACATATGGGACAGTTCCTCCTCAGTGGGAGGAAGGTATTATTACTTCTTTTTATTGGGAGCATAAATCCGGTAAAGTTTCATTTAGAATGTTGATGAACAAGGCCGGTGAAATATTGGGAGTAAATAATTTTGGTTTCAGATTAAAGCATGAGTTTTTTGACCATGCAATTAAAGAAAAATGGAAAGGAGAAAAAGTTATTTCAAAACTGGAGAAAGCTAATTTCGATCCTGAATTTTTTGCTCCCTATTATATAGAAATTCAAAAGGCATTTAATTCTCAATTTGGAACTGAAATCCGAGTTGGAAAAAAATCTTTTATTCAAAAATTATTTGGGGCAAGCGCATGAAACTAATCCAAAAAATAGGAATCTTATTGTTTCTGGTTGGGGTAATAACTTTCACTGCTATTCCATTTATAGGAACATATACTCTTGAAAAAGTTCAGGTTGCAGAGAATACAAAAGATATTCATCAAGAAAAGATGGTTGAAATTCTCACTCCAATGTATGGGGAAAAATTCAGTTCAAATTTTTCTTTTTTAAAAGAATTCAATTCTAATTTCAATAGCTATAATGATGATCTAAAAGCCCAATCGCTTTGGGATCAAGTAATTTGGGATGACTATAGTTTTCCATTGGCGAAAGCAAGTTTATCAAGTCCTGTCAAAGATAATCCCTGGTTGTTTTTTATTCTTTCAATAGGATTGGCTATGCTAGGCGGCTTAATGTATAATCTCCCAAGCCATAAAGATGAGCCTGCAGGAATTAAGAATAATGGTATTTTCCATTCTTCTATGAAAAATCGAGGCTGGATGGGAATGATAACCGGAGCCTATTTGATACTATTTTACATTATTCTGTATTGGTTCCCGGCCTATCTTGTGAATTTGGTTGCGATGGTTAACCCAATCAGTTTATTGTTAAGTGGGAACCCTGCAAGCCAATGGTTTTTATATGGTTTGATTTACACCATAGCGATAATTGTGATGGGGATCCGGATGTTTAGAAAATACAAAGGCAATAAATACCAACAACTCCGAACAGCTTCTGTCATGTTTTTCCAAACAGCTTTTGCTTTTTTGATACCGGAGATTCTGGTTTTATTTAATCAGCCGTATTTTGATTTCAAAAATATCTGGCCTCTGGACTATGATTTTTTCTATGATTATCAAATCGACACTTTTCTAAGTAGTGGAGGAGTAGGAATGTTTATGTTGATTTGGGGGATTTTATTAATTATCGTTGGAGTTCCTTTATTCACTTATTTCTATGGCAAACGATGGTATTGCTCTTGGGTATGTGGATGTGGAGGTTTGGCAGAGACAGTTGGTGACCCCTACCGACAGCTTTCTGATAAGAGTTTAAAAGCATGGAAATACGAGCGGGTAATTATTCACGGGGTATTAGTACTCGCCGTAGTGATGACCATTTTGACTATAGTAAATTACTTTTCAGGTTTTAGTCTTTTGGGAAATGTGACTAACCAGTTACATTCGTTCTATGGTTTTGCCATTGGATCAGCTTTTGCCGGTGTAGTCGGAACAGGATTTTACCCATTTATGGGAAATCGGGTATGGTGTAGATTTGGATGTCCCCTTGCAGCATATTTAGGAATAGTGCAACGATTCAAGTCTAGATTTAGAATCACCACGAACGGAGGACAATGTATTTCCTGCGGTAACTGTTCAACATATTGCGAGATGGGAATTGATGTAAGATGGTATGCTCAAAGAGGTCAAAACATCGTGAGGTCGAGTTGTGTTGGTTGCGGGGTTTGTTCATCTGTATGTCCGAGAGGCGTTTTAAAATTGGAGAATGATTCAGAAGAAGGTAGAATCAATGAATTGCCCATTATTATTGGAAATGATTCCATAAAGCTAAATGCCTAAATGATCTTTCTTTACCTTTTAATAGGAATATATATTCTGGGAATGCTGTACATATTTGTTTACAGTTTGGCCCAGGGAAATCTCTTATGGAACTTCTGGAAAGCAAGGAAGAAGCTCTCTAGCATTCCTATTAAAAAGATGGAAAATTGGCCAAAGGTCACTATCCAGCTTCCAGTATTTAATGAACTTTATGTAGTAGAGCGTTTGATTGAAGCTGCAGCTAAAATCAATTATCCGATAGACCTCTTGCAAATTCAATTGCTGGACGATAGTACTGATGAAACTGCTGATTTGATCCAAAAAAAAATTAAAGAATTTCCTAATATCAATTTTCAATATATCCATAGAATAGATAGAGTAGGTTTTAAAGCTGGAGCCTTAAAATATGGATTAGAAAAGGCAGAAGGGGAATTTATAGCAATTTTCGATGCTGATTTCGTTCCTGATCCAGACTTTCTATTAAAGACTTTACCGTTCTTTTCTTCTGAAAAAATCGGAATGGTTCAAACACGTTGGACTCATTTGAATAGAAATTATTCTTTGCTTACCCGGCTTCAAGCTTTTGCATTAGATGCGCACTTTCTTATCGAACAAATGGGGAGAAATATTCAACAAGCGTTCATCAATTTTAATGGTACCGGAGGAATATGGAGGAAAAGTTGCATTCTCGATGCTGGAAATTGGCATGATGATACCTTGACTGAAGATTTAGATTTGAGCTATAGGGCGCAAAGAAAAGGATGGGAATTCGTTTACAGACCAGAAATCGAATCACCAGCTGAATTGCCCCCAATTATGTCTGCCGTAAAATCCCAACAATTCCGTTGGACAAAAGGTGGTGCAGAATGTGCAGTTAAACATATCAGAGGAGTATTATCCCAAGACCTACCTTTCAGAGTTAAATTTCATGCATTAGCGCATTTATTTAATAGCAGTATTTTTATTGCAATCCTATTAGTTAGCTTCAGTAGCATAGGAGTATGGTGGGCAGGTGTCAAAGGATTTATTCCTGAAAACCTCTTTAAACTAGCGGGGGTATTTATGATAGGTTTTGTGATTATAGCAGGGGTATATTTAGTTTCCTACTTCTATGCTAGAAGATCGTTTATAAAGAGTTTGGGGCAAGTTTTCTGGCAATTACCTTTGTTTCTTTCGGTTTCTATGGGATTAGCACTCCACAATGCTCAGGCAGTTTGGGAGGGTTTGACAGGTAAAAAATCACCTTTTATCAGAACTCCAAAATTTAATCTGGAAAGTGGGAAACAAGGTTTGAAATCCAATAATTACATAAAATTCAAAATTCCATTCACCACCTACTTCGAAGGTCTTTTTGCCGTGATATTTTGGATAATGGTTTTCCTTCATGTTCAGTGGGGGACTTTTGAAATGCTGCCTTTTCACCTGATGTTAGCTCTAGGCTACAGTCTCGTATTTATCACTTCATTCAAAGCATACAGTCTTGGCAAATAGTAATACTTCCTTTGATAAATCCATCATAGATGTGATAATTCCTGCTTATAATGAGGAAAAATCTATTCCATTAGTGATTCGGGAAATTCCTAATTTTGTTAGGAATGTGGTTGTTGCAAATAATAATTCTACGGACGGGACAAAAGCTGCAGCAGAGAGAGAGGGAGCAATTGTAGTTTTTGAGAAACAAAAAGGATACGGAAAAGCATGCCTAACAGCAATGGCTTGGATAGAAAAGCAAGAAATCCAACCAGATATTGTTGTGTTTTTAGATGGGGATTTTAGTGATTATCCGGAAGAAATGAGTGATTTGGTTCTGCCGATTTTGGAAGGAGAAGCTGACATGGTAATTGGTTCTAGAGCGAAAGGACAAAAAGAAGCTGGATCAATGACATTCCCCCAAATATTCGGAAATTGGCTTGCTACGACCATGATGAGGTACATTCAGAAAGCTGATTATACGGATTTAGGGCCATTTCGTGCTATTTTATGGGATAGACTTAAGGATTTGAATATGGTTGATCAAAATTTTGGTTGGACCATAGAGATGCAGATTAAGGCACATAAAAAAGGACTTCGCTATACAGAGAGGCCAGTCAATTATAGGAAAAGAATAGGTGTTTCTAAAGTTAGCGGAACTGTAAAAGGGGTTTTTGGAGCAGGATACAAAATTATTTTGACCATTTTTAAATATTGGTAAACTGGTTTATAATGAGAAAATTAGCAATTACTCTTACGTTTTTGATATTATTTAGCTGCGGAGGTAAACCAAGAACCGGCGTGGATGAGGATCAATTTTCCAGCTATTGGTATCAAGGTCAAGCAGAGATAAATGTTTTTGATTTGGAGCAGTATCGATATGGAGAAAAACGCGAAGGAACTGCCGTGATGATCTTTGTCACTGAGGATTTCTCTAAACGAAAACAAGTAAAATTGGATAATCCAGAAGATGCAGGAGCGGATGCGAGGAAGGTCATTAAAATGAATATGACACGTGAATTTGTAACCGGAGTTTACCCCTACAATACTATGCTTTCGGTTTTCACTCCGGTATATGACGAAGAAAATGCTTTTAAGATTACAGCTTCGGTCACGGAGTGGTGCGGTCAATCTTTTATTCAAATGAATTGGAAGAATGGATCTTATCGAGCAAAACTATTTTCATACTTTGAGTCAGAGGGGGATCAAGAAGTTAAGCTCGAGGGCCCCAGTGAAGATGAAATTTTTAATACAATCCGTTTAAACCCTTCTATAGTACCCGAAGGCGATGTCCGTTTAATTCCTTCTTTGATCTTTCAAAGATTTTCTCATATCCCGCTAAAAGTAGAAAGGGCCTCAATTAGCAAAAGAAAAATCAGTGGAAATCAGGAAGAGTTGAGCCTTGAATACAAAACTATTAATAGAAAGCTAGTCGTACGATACCAGCAATTTTTCCCTTTTGAGATATTGAGTTGGGAAGAAATTCAGACAAAGCCCGATGGAAGTGTTGAAAGGACAATCGGAACAAGAAGGAATATGGAAAAACTGGATTATTGGAATAGGAATGGGCTACAAGATAAAGAGTTGCGAAGGGCTCTTGGACTTTGAAAATTCCTTTAAAACCCATACTCCAATTTACCCTATGGCTTTGCCTGCTTGCAGGGATTTTTGTTCTGAGTTTTATTCCTAGGGATAATTTTATTTCAACTCTCTTAATATTTTCTGCCTGTTTTCTGATTTTGGGAATACTTTATTTTTCTATTGAGGAAAGTAGGGAAAGATATATTTGGTGGTTTACCGGAGGCCTGTTTTTACGTTTGGTGTTGTTAGTCTCTATCCCTAAATGGTCGGAAGATTATGCAAGGTTTTTATGGGATGGGGAATTAATCAGACTAGAGCAAAACCCATATCTGGAAACACCTAAAGACTGGCTCGTTAATCATCCTAGTATAAAAAGTCCCTACTTGGAGAACTTGTTTGAGTTGATGAATTCTCCTGAATATTATTCCGTTTACCCTCCAAGCAATCAATTTCTTTTTTGGATAACTTCAATAGGGGCAAAACAAGATCCCTGGCAGGGAATAGTGGTACTTCGAATCTTGTTGATTCTTTCAGAAATCTTAGTTTTTTTTCTCCTACTTCAACTTTTTAAAACTGAGAAGATTCCGCCAAAAACATTGCTGCTCTATTGGTTTAATCCTTTTATTATTCTGGAAATTATTTCAAATCTACATTTTGAAGGGTTGGTTTTAGTGTTCTTGCTTCTTGCTCTTTTGGCATTTGGAAAGGCCAAAACAGAAAGTCTAGGTGGATTTTGGTCTTTGGCAATAGGTGTAAAAATCCTACCTCTTATGCTTGGTCCTTCTTTTCTTTTTTCAGAAAAGATCCGGAAATCATATTCATTTTGGCTTGTTTCTTTTTTTGGACTCGTCGTTTTATTTTCTCCTTTACTTTGGGAAAGTTCTTGGAAGAACTTTTTGGAGAGCTTAAGATTATATCAGGGAAAGTTTGAATTTAATGCCTCAATTTATTATCTGTTCAGAGAAGTGGGGTTTTGGATCAAAGGTTATAACACAATTGCTTCATTGACAAAGCTATTGAGCTTGCTCACCTTATTTGGTATAGCCTATTTCGCATGGAAAAAAAAGCCAAATACTATAGTTCAAATGGCTGAAGTCTGGACTATGAGTTACCTGGTCTATTTGATACTTCAACCCGTGGTACATCCATGGTATATTATCCCGGCTTTTGGATTAAGTTTATTGACAAAAATTAGATCACTGACTGTTTGGACTTTTACTGCTATATTTTCTTATCAAGCTTACAGTAATCAAGAAAACTATGAAAATCCTTGGTTATTATTGCTTGAATATGGAATGGTGGGGTTGGCATTATTGTGGGATTACAAAAAGGGGAATATTAATTTAAGATCAGAGAAAATACAGAGTTATGAATCATAAAGCAGGAATCTTCTTAATGGGGTTGCTTAGTTTTTTAATGGTATGCTGCTCACAGGATTCTGAAAAAAGAGCCAAAGAAATTCTTGAAAAGTCCATTGAAGCTCATGGAGGTCAGCAAGCCTGGGATAATTTAGAATCACTGAAATTTAGAAAAAGGACAAAATTACTTTTGGAAGATGGTTCTGTTGAAAGTGAAACAGATCAATGGATTCAATTTAGAATGAAGCCATATTTTGAAGGAAGCTTATCCTGGACAAGCGATAGTGTTGAGCATATTTCCACTTTCGATGGAACAGAAATGAAGTATACTATGGGAGGAAATTCGGTCCAAAACCCTGATTTTTTGAAATCTAAAAAGAAAGACTTTGATGCGGCTTATTATGTTATCGCCCAACCTTGGAAGCTTTTGCAAGATGAAAATGTTACTTTGACGTATGAAGGACAAAAAAAACTAGATACAGGAAAACTTGCAGAGTCAGTAAGAGTAAACTACGGTCCGGAGGATGATGTATGGTGGTTTTATTTTGACCCCCTGTCATTTGAAATGATTGGTAATGAAGTTCAACTTAAAGATCACAGAAGTTATATTGTGAATAATTCCATGGTTTCCGATGGACCTTTTCTTTTTTATGGAATTAGAACAAGTTATAGAATTGATGAAAATGGAAATAAGTTATATGTACGTGCGGCATATGAATACTCTGATTTTGAAATAAATATTCAGAATGATTAATTAAATTAAAGATTAGGTTTTTGAAATGATAAAGAATTTTACCCCCTTATACTTCCTGCTGTTTTTGGCTTTTACGGCCTGTGATTCAAGAACAGATGCAGAGAAAATTGTAGATAAAGCCATTGATGCCCATGGAGGGAAGGCTTATGAAGACTCGATAATCGAATTTGATTTTCGGGACATTCACTATATTATTTATAAAACTCCCGATTCTTTTGAATACATCAGAGAGTTTGACCATGAGTCTGGTCAGGTCAGAGATGTATTGAATAACGAAGGCTTTTTGAGGACAGTAAATGGAGTTGAATTAGATACCCTAAATGCAGAATGGATTGGGAAATACACTCGTTCAGTTAATTCAGTAGCTTATTTTGCGTTTCTACCTTATGGTTTAAACGATCCTGCAGCTATAAAGACTTATTTAGGATTAACTGAAATTAAAGGTGAAGAATACCATTTGATCAAAGTGACTTTTAAACAAGATGGTGGTGGGGAAGACTTTGAAGATGAGTTTTTGTACTGGTTCGGGAAAGACGATTACTTGATGGATTATATGGCCTATTATTATCTAACCGATGGTGGAGGCGTGAGAATGAGGTCCGTGACCGACGTGATGGAAGTAGGAGGAATTCGCTTTCAGAATTATTTAAACTTAAAGCCTGAAATTGAGAAAACACCCGTTGGAAAGATGCAGGAATTATATCTTGAAGGGAAGTTGGAGGTATTATCGGAAATCAACACGGAAAATATTAAAGTGGAAAAACTTCAATGAACCCATTAAAACTGACATTTAGGAATCGGAAAGGTTTGGATCTAGCGGCTCATTTGTATATCCCTTTAGATCAAAACCCAAGATTCTATGCAGTTTTTGCACATTGTTTTACTTGCTCCCAAAATTTCTCTGCTGTTAGAAGAATCAGTACTTCTCTTTCCCAGCAAGGAATTGCAGTTCTAAGTTTTGATTTTACCGGTTTGGGAAGGAGTGATGGAGAATTTGAAGAAAGTACATTTTCGTCAAACATTTCTGATTTACTTGACGCTTCAGATTTTTTAGAAAGGAATTACGAATCTCCAAAGATGATGGTTGGTCATTCCTTAGGTGGTGCTGCCGTTATGTATGCAAGCTTTGATTTACCAAAAGTAGAAGCAGTCATAACGATTGGCGCTCCTGCTTTTCCGGGGCACATCAAAAAGCTTTTTAAAGAAAGTATTTCTAAGATTAAGGAAATGGGAAGTGCAGAAGTAGTGATAGGAGGAAGACCTTTTCGGGTTTCGAAGCAGTTTTTGGAGGATCTAGAACAAAAACCTTTAGAGAATATGCTTAAGAAACTGAATAAGTCTCTTCTCATTATGCATTCTCCCCAAGATGAAATCGTGGATATTCAAAATGCAGCTGAGCTATATAACGCTGCAAAGCATCCCAAAAGCTTTATTTCTCTGGATGGCTCTGATCACATGGTTTCTAAGGAAACTGATAGTGAATATGTAGGAGAAGTAATAGCTAGTTGGAGCAAAAGGTATGTTTCTTTAGAAAAAACAACGGAAAATCTCTATGATACTGAGGGAAATCAGGTGAAAGTGAGATTATCTGGACCTGGTTTTACGACGGAGATTAAAACTCCCCATCATCACATGATTGCAGATGAACCCTTGGAAGTAGGTGGAGATAATTTGGGACCTAATCCTTATGATTTTTTAATGGCTTCTTTGGGTAGTTGTACTGCAATGACGCTTAAGATGTATGCAGATCGAAAAAAATGGAAACTAAATGAAGTAACTGTTTTTCTAAATCATGATAAAGTCCATTTGAATGACAGTAAAAACCCTTCCGAAAAAGAATCGAAAGTAAGTCGATTTACCAGATTGATAAATTTAGAAGGGGCTTTAGATGAAGATCAAAGACAAAGACTTCTGGAAATTTCGCATCGTTGCCCAGTTCATCGTACATTAGAGGAAGATATTGTAATTCAGACACTTCTAAAAAAGAAATGAAACCTTGGTACACTAAATATTTATTGAGTTCGATAGCAGTATTTATTGCTTTCGCAATGATTTGGTGGACTTTGCCAGAGGAAGAAATCATCAAAGCTGTAGAAAAATGGAAAGGGGTTTGTTGGGTAGGAAGCAGATCACCTTTAGAAGGCAAAGAACTTAGGATTTTAAAATCTACTGGAGCTAACGCTTTATCACAAACACCTTTCGGTTGGCAAAGTGAGATAAACAGTCCAGAAATCCGTTGGGAAGTCAATGCAGAAAGACAATGGTGGGGAGAATCGGCAA
>NZ_JAHEBC010000142.1 GCF_024642405.1 Algoriphagus sp.
TTTCAGGATTAGCTTCCAGTGCTTCTATTCGTTTAAAACTCTGTTCTAATTTCCCTGGAAGAAATGGAATTCCAAGCTCATACTCTTTTGTAAGCTGGTAAACCCATCCTTTATGATTAACCAAAATAGCTTTTCCTGCAGCTATTGCATCAAAAAACTTATTAGGACTATTGGTTTTAAGAACAGGTAAATGAGCAAATGAGATCCAGGCAAAATCAGATATAGATAAAACTTCATTTACATGTTCCTTTGACCCAAATGGGATGAATTTTAAATTCATTAGCTCCTTTTCTTCGGCATACTTTTTCAACTCGCTCTCTGCACTTCCTTTTCCCATCACTAGAAACTGCCATTTCTTACCTTTCCTCTGGGCAAGATTAGCTACTTCTAAAAGTTCATTTACGGCATTTACCTTTCCTAAAGCTCCAGTATAAGAAATGGTCAGATCAGAAGAGAGGTTATATTTTTGTAAGACATTAGCATCCTTCTCTTGGGGATAGAATGTTTGAAGATCAGAGAAATTTGGTACTAAATGAACTGATGATTTTGGGCTTATTTTCCTTAGATGTGATGCTATTCCTGGTGAAAGAGCAACCAAACTCAAAGCATTTCTATAAATCCGAGCCTCTAGCTTTTGTAGGTATTGAATTATTATTTTACTTCTGATGGCACCTACCTCGATTGGTGCCTGAGGCCAAAGATCACGGACTTCAAAAATGTATGGGATAGCCATTTTTTGCTTTGCCCACAAACCAATCCAACCTGTTGTCAAAGGTGTAGAAGTGATGTATAACAGATCAGGCCTAGCGAGCTTTTTAAGAAGTTTTTTTGCTTGAATGCTAAAGTCCCAGAAAGCTTTAACTCGTTTAAAAAAATTGAATTTTTGATCATATGGTACCGGCAGATAATGAACTTTGATCCCATCAATCCATTTTTGATCGTAGGCTCTTTGGTTTCCTGCTGTGATCATCTCTACTTCAATTCCCGCCTTCACCAATCCTTTTGCCAAGTGATAAGAACGTACTGCTCCTCCTTCTTGAGGAGTCCGGAAATATTGATGAACGTAAATGACTTTCATAGCTTTTTCAATTCTACCCATTCTGCCAATAAAAAAATATTATAGAGCGCTAAAAATTGAAATTTGACTCCAGATTCAGGATTTTTAGCAAGGATTCTCATTTCGAGAGGGAAGAATTCTCCATGACTTTTTTCAAAGGCTTTCACCTTATTAAACACCCTGCTTGAAAATTCGCCTTTTTCCGAGAGCCATTCCTGCAAAGGCAAACCAAAACCAAATTTTTCTCTCTGGGCTATTTGTTCCAACCCAGAGTCTATCAACAAATCCTTGATCCAAAGTTTCTTTTTTAAGACAGATTCATCAGCAATCTCCCTCCAAAATGAAATCATTGAACCAGATAAATAAGGAGATCTTCCTTCAATACTATGTGCCATCAAGGCTTGATCGTGGATTTTAAGTACATCTTGAACTAAGTAAACCTGCCTATCAAAATCCAAAGCTTTTTTGTAAGAACTTAAATTTGGATTAAAAACTCGCTCATAATCAGAGGCCAAATCATCGCTAACCGGCTGAAGAGCTGAAAAATTCAGAAACGTCTTTACAGGATTACTATCTATGGAATTAAAAAACTTCCTGACACTTCGGCTTAAAGGCAGGGCTTGAAGAAAAGTCTTACCCATCAGTAGAAGTCTCTGATTTTGGAGATAAAAATCATATGCCGAATGTCTGTTATACCCTCCCCAAAGTTCATCTGCCCCAGCTCCGGAAATTAAAACTTTCACCTTTTTCTTAGCTTCTTTACCGATCATCCAAGTTAAAAAGCCAGCTGAATCTCCAATTGGAAAATCAATTGAATTCAAATAGTCTTCCCAATTCTCCCAAAAGACCTTTTGATCCATTTCAATTAAATGATGCTGAGCGGGAATCTTCTTCACTAACTCTATTGCTGCATCACCATCTGCATACTTTTTCCTATACTTTTTTTCTACTTGAATAGTGTAAGCAGGGATAGAGGTTCCCGTTTGATTATACCATGTTGAGTACAATAAACTACTATCCATACCTCCACTAAGCATTATTCCTACCGGTACATCTGCATGAAATTGGGTTCTGACAGCCTCGTTTAGTCTCTCTTTAAATTCTTCTTTTCCTAAATTCTGAACTTTGTATTTTAAAATTGGAATGTTATCCCAACGGAATGTAGAATGTTGAAAGATATGGCTATAACGGCCAGCTTTCCATTCCTTCACTCCTTTGTAAAATGTCTTCCCAGGTAGAGGAGATCTAAAAAAGTAATAATGTTCCGTTTGATTTTCATCAAGAGGTGCTTTAATAAAATTTGCAATTCCACTTGCTTCTGAGGAGATAATCAGACGATCTTGATTTTGAGAATAATACAGAGGTTTCTCTCCATTGGGATCCCTTGCGACAAGAATCGAATTATCCTTTAAATCCAAATAAATGAGGGCAAACATCCCTTCCAGTTTTTCTAGACCTTTGACTCCAAAGACCTTGATCCAATTGATCAATACTTCAGTATCGCAGTCTGTGATAAATTCAATCCCCATCTTCTCTAGAAGATTTCTTAAGGATTTGTAATTGTAAATCTCCCCATTCCAGACCAACATTGAATTTCCATCTGCTGACCAAAAAGGTTGATCTGCATCTGGCCCTGGGTGTAAAATTTTAAGCCTATTTACTCCAACCCACATTCCAGGCCATGGGCTAATAGCAGCGTCCTGATCCGGACCTCGATGTTTACTTTGCGATAATAATTTATTGATTACAGTTTTATTGGCTCCCTTTCCCCAAATCAAATGTATCCCGCACATTATTTTTCAGTTTTAGAAACTGTACCATAATTCTTTTCAAAATATCTGCACATATGGGTAATAGAGCATTCTTCACATTTTGGCTTTCTTGCTAGGCAAGTATAACGACCATGAAGAATCAGCCAATGATGGGCTACATGAACATATTTTTTTGGAATATGGCGTATCAACTGCTTTTCAACTTCCAGTGGTGTTTTCGCAGTCTGGGACACTAATCCTAATCGCTTTGAAACTCGAAATACATGGGTATCAACTGCCATATTGGGTTGGTTCCAAACTACAGACGTGATCACATTTGCCGTCTTCCTTCCAACACCAGGCAATTTGGTGAGTTCGGCTACGGTTTCCGGAACTTCACCTCCAAAATCTTCCATCAACATTCTACCCAAACCTAATAGGTGTTTAGTTTTATTATTAGGATAGGAAACAGACTTGATGTATGGAAAGAGTTCATCAAAATTAGAAGCTGCCAAATATTCTGGTTTTGGGAAGTGTTTGAATAAAGCTGGAGTCACCATATTTATTCTTTTATCCGTACACTGAGCTGATAAAACCACAGCAACTAAGAGCTGAAATGGGTTTTCATATTGTAGCTCCGTTTCCGCTACTGGCATATTCTCCGAAAAATGTTTGATAAACGCTTCGTACCGTTCTTTCTTAAGCATGTAGTTGATTTTTCTTTGGGCTTTGAAGATAGTTAAATTGAAAAAAATAGGAAGATCAAAATGAAAAATTCAAGGAAAGTTTAAGAAAACTTTAGCCTGGCAAGGGAAAGACCCTCTACAAATTTTATATTTCAAGATGATACCAAAAGTAAAATCTTCCAGATATTATAAATATTCATTTCTTCTATTCATGGTTTTTATTTCAGCCACAAGTTTTGCTCAACAACGACCTAGAGAATTAGGCATTCATTTTGGGATTTTACCCACAGGAACTTTGAATGCTATCACTGATGTACCTGGTCTGAAAGTAGGTCAATTCACCAAAATAGAAGGAACAAACATCCGTACGGGTATCACCGCTATTGTTCCCCATGGAGGAAATATTTTTCAAGAGAAAGTTCCAGCGGCTATCTATGTTGGAAATGGTTTCGGAAAACTTGCAGGTGTGACGCAAGTTCAAGAATTGGGCAATATTGAAACACCTATCATTTTAACGAATACACTTAGTGTGGCTGCTGGAATCGAAGGAACTGTAAAATACAGTTTGGGGATGGAAGGGAATGAAAATGTTCAATCAGTTAACGCTGTAGTTGGAGAAACCAATGATGGGTTTTTGAATGACATCAGAGGCATGCATGTTTCCTCAGCAGAAGTAATAGAAACTATAAAGTCGGCCAAATCAGGTTCAGTCCAAGAAGGAAATGTGGGAGCAGGAACCGGAACAGTCTGTTTTGGTTGGAAAGGCGGAATAGGTACAGCATCAAGAAAACTTCCAGAAAGTTTGGGAGGCTATACATTGGGAGTTTTGGTACAAAGCAATTTTGGAGGAAATCTTCAAATTGCAGGCGTTCCGGTAGGTGAAAAATTGGGAAAATATCCGTTCAAAGACGCCTTGGAAAAATCCGACGGAAGCTGCATGATTGTGGTGGCAACGGACGCTCCACTTTCCGATAGAAATTTAGAGAGATTGGCAAAAAGAGCCATCATGGGCTTAGCAAAAACCGGGGGTATCGCTTCTAATGGTTCTGGTGATTATGTGATTGCTTTCAGCACAGCCGAAGGACTCAGAATTCCATATTCCGCAAAGTCAGGCGAATTGCTTCAATCCGAAATGGTAAGAAATGACGATATGACCCCTCTTTTTTTGGCAGTTATTGAAGCGACAGAAGAGGCTATCATTAATTCTCTTTTTGCTGCTGAAACTATGGAAGGAAGAGATGGGCACAAAGTAGAAAAACTCCCGGTAGACCAGGTGATGGATTGGATTAATAGCTCAAAATAGGTATGGAAAATCCAGGATATTCAGGAACTCCATTGGCGAAAAAGCTAGGAATCAAATCTGGAATGCTGGTTCAAATACTTTTTTGTCCCAAAGACTATTTGGCATTTTTTCATGACTTTCCAGAAAACGTTTCTGTAGAGACTGGTTCAGACTTTTCGAAGGAAGCCGATCTAATCCATTTGTTTGTCCGGACCACTGAGGAATTGGAAATAGGTTTTAACCATGCTCTTTCCCAACTCAAAAAGTCTGGTTCCCTCTGGGTAAGCTGGCCTAAGAAAACCTCAGGAATCCCTACTAAAGTAGATAAATTTCCTATTCGATCCTATGGACTAGAAAAAGGATTTGTCGATGTGAAAGTCGCAGCCATTGACGATCAATGGAGTGGTTTGAAATTTATGTATAGATTAAAGGATCGTTAATCTTAATGATAATTGAAATATTTCAAGTCTAGAATTAAATTTTTCTAACATTAATTCTTAACTTCTAGACGCTTAGTCAGGATTTTTAGACTATTCAGTAGTATAGATTTGTACTTTTTAAATTTTACAAATCTCTAAAGAAGTTTATTTTCTTTTTCATTTTACCAAACTTAATATCCCCATGGAAAACACATCATCTCAACCCAATCCAGAAAACATATTGAAAATCGGTTCAGGTTTTATGGCCTGCAAAGTTTTATTAACTGCAGTAAAGTTCAAGCTTTTTACCAAACTTTCTGCCCATCCCGATCAAACCGCCATTTCATTGAAAAAGCAATTAGACCTCAATTGTTCTGATCGCCATTTCTTTGATTTTTTGGACACTTTAACAGGGTTAGGATTTTTAACCCGAACTGGTATGCTTGAAAATGCTAAATATTCGAATTCCATGGATTCGGAAGTATTTTTGGATAGTAAAAAACCTTCCTACATCGGCGGGATTTTAGAAATGATGAATGCTAGACTTTATGGTTTCTGGGATAACTTGGAAGAAGCATTAAAAACTGGAACACAGCAAAATGAAGCCAAGCACGGAGTGAATGTATTTGAGGAGATCTACAAAGACCCCGAAATCCTAGAAACTTTTGTCAATGGTATGACAGGCGTGCAAATCGGGAATTTCATGGCTTTCGCCAAGCAATTTGATTTTTCGAATTTAAGCACGCTGACGGATGCGGGGGGATCAGCCGGTTACCTTTCTTTGATGGTCGCTCAGGAAAACCCACACATGCATTGTACGAGCTTTGACCTGCCTCCAATTGGACCGATAGCAGAGTCGACCATTAAGAAATTTCATTTACAAGACCGAGTTCAAAGCAAAAGCGGCGATTTTTTTAATGAACCAATCCCTAGCGCAGACATGATTGTCATGGGAAACATTCTACATGACTGGAATGAAGAAGAGAAAATTCTATTGATGCAAAAAGCATATGATTCTTTACCAGAAGGGGGGATTTTTGTTGCCATCGAAAATATCATTGATGAGGATAGGAAACAGAATATTTTCGGAATGGTGATGAGTTTGAATATGCTAATTGAAACAGTTGGTGGCTTCGACTATACCTTCAAGGATTTTTGTTGTTGGGGAGAAAAAGTTGGATTTAAATCCTTTGAAATTATGCCTTTAGCAGGTCCGGCAAGTGCTGCAATAGCTATCAAGTAATATTTTCAGAATCCTAAACCGTCAAAATTTTTAAACCCAAAAACTATGAAACGCAGAAAATTTATTAAGACATCGGCTCTCAGCGCTGTAGCTGTCAGTTCATTCGGATTTATCCGATTTGATGGGAAAAAGTATGTAGGCGATTGTGAAACAACTACAGATATTTTAGGACCATTTTATAGACCTGATAGCCCCATGAGAAGCAACCTAAACGTTGCCGGCAAAAAGGGAAAACCTATTCATTTGACTGGACTAATCATGAATGAGGACTGTGCCACACCTTATGCTAATGCAAAAGTTGAACTATGGCATTGTGATGAGGATGGAGTGTATGACAACTCAACTCCTGAATATAATTACAGGGGCACAGTGATGACAGATTCCAAAGGTCAATACTCTTTTGATACCATCTTGCCCGTTCCATATGATGCCGGTGGAGGCTTGATACGACCTGCACATTATCATTTAATGGTTACAGCAGCTGGTTATCAAACTTTGGTAACTCAACTTTATTTTTCAGGAGATGAGTACGTCCAAAAAGATCCTTGGGCATCCAATGAAGCTGCGAAAAACAGAGTTTTGGAAGTCTCCTCTGATGGTAAAAATGGAAATACCGTTACCTTTAACGTGGGCCTCGCAAAAAAATTGGGGATGGAAAAGGCTACATTGGAAAAGCTAACTGGTTCGTATAAGTCTGAAGACGCAGGAGAAAGAAATGTAGAACTATTCCAAAGAGAGGGAAAACTCTGGCTTAAAAATGAGGTCTTTGGAATCGTCTTCGATTATTTGGGAGACAACACCTTCGAATTCCCAGGTTTACATGACGGATCTTACCAAAGATTAATATTCCTTTCTGGAGGAAGCATGAAGCTTGAAATGTACCAATCAGGTTCTGAAATACAAACCCAATCATTCATCAAAACATCTTAAATCGACATCTTTATTTTATGAAAAAATTAATCACCCTCCTGGTTTTCCTTCTGGTAGTAGGATTGAATTTGAAAGCTCAAACAGTAGAAAAACTGGTTTCTTCAACCCAAGGTTTTTTGAGCACTCTTGATACTGAACAGAAAAACTTAGTGATGCTTTCCATGGAAGACAGCGCGAGAACCAAATGGACCAATCTCCCCTTGGGTCTTGCACCTAGAGCTGGGCTGAGATATGGAGATTTTTCAGAGGCATCTAAAATTGAATTTCATAAAATGTTAAGTGCCGTTTTCAGTTCCCAAGGCTATCTGAAAACTTTCAGTATCATGCAGGTTGATGATATTTTACATGAAATTTTTGAAATAAAATACGAAAAAGGTGAGGTGCCCGAGAATGCAATTAAAATGATTCGAGGATTGAATTGGGACTATGGAAATTACTACGCCGCGATCTGGGGTGATCCAGAGAAAGATGATGTTTGGGGATTCAAATTCGAAGGACATCATATATCGATCAACCTCACTGTAACTGGTGATGAATACTCCCTAACTCCCTTGTTTTTTGGCTCTGATCCAGCGGTAGTTGAAGTCACCCAATATGCGGGATTAAGGCCTCTGAGTAAAGAGGAGGATTATGGATTTTGGTTTGTCAACTTACTTGACGATTCACAGAAAGCAAAAGCAATATTTGAAGATGAGGTACCTGGTGACATCATCACAAGTCCTGGCCGTCCTCAATGGCTATCAGAATATCGAGGGATTAAAGGCTCCGAACTTAACGATGAGCAGCAAAAAGTCCTTCATTACTTGATCGAAGAATACATAGGAAATTTAGAAACTCAGAAGGCAGATGAATACATGGCAATCTTACATGAGAGAGGTTTGGATCAGGTTTATTTTTCATGGATTGGAAGTTTAGAACCCATGAAAGCCCACTATTATCTGATACACAGTCCGGATTTCATTATCGAGTATGACAATGTAGGCTTCTTGGACAATGCCAATCACATCCATTCTATTCTCAGAAAAAACAACAATGATTTCGGGGAAGATATCCTTAGGAAACACAGAATGGAGCATGAGCATTGATGGGTTAAAGCCTAATATTCTGACCGTCAAAACGAATGCTGATTTCAAAAAATGGTATTGGTTGAAAGAAGAATTGGTTGTCTATTGTAAGCACTTGGGGATTTCCTATACCGGTGGAAAATTTGAGTTACAAGAGCGAATCAGTTTCGTTTTAGAAAACCCCGGCAAGCCACTTCCGAAGTCGAAACCTAAAAAGCCTAGCTCTAAATTTAATTGGGCAAAGGAAAAACTATCCCTGAATACCCTTATCACTGATACCGTTTCTTTTGGCCCTAATTTTCGGAATTTTATGAAGTCTCAAGTTGGAGATCACTTTTACTGCCACAGCGACTTTATGGATTGGGTTAATTTGAATGCCGGCAAAACCCTTGCTGATGCAGTAGTTGCTTGGAATAGGTTTGAAAAGCGAAAGGAAGACCCTGGATTTAAGCGGGTAATTCGACCTCATAATATGTTCAATCAATATCTACGAGATTTTTTTGAAGATAATAAAGGTCTCACTTTGAAGGATGCCAAGAAATGCTGGTCAGGGAAAAAATCGGAGCAGAACCTTGATGGTAAAGTGATTTATGAGACGAAGGATTTGAGTTATTTGGAGATATAGGCTTTGGAGGAATACCCATTTATTGACTTCCCTTTCGTAAGGCAAAGCATTCCTTTCCTTAAGATTAGATTATTCTAAGATTTTTACGCTAAATTCTAGCTTCAATAATCCTTTTTCACTATGAAGTTTTTTTCATATTCTATCATCCTATTTATTGCCTTTTTGAGCTGTTCAGAAAAAGAATCTCTTCCCATCCAAAAACCCAATATTCTTTTAATCGTTGCCGATGATTTAGGCTATGCAGATTTAGGTTCTTTTGGAGGGGATATTGATACCCCAAACTTAGACGAGCTTGCCATGAAAGGAATCCGATTCAGTCGATTCCATACCGCTCCATTTTGCGCGGTTACTAGGGCGATGTTTTTATCAGGGAATGATAATCATATTGCCGGCATGGGTGTTCAAGGCAGAAGAGATGGATTGATTGGCTACGAAGGTTATTTAACGGATCGTATCGTCACTATCCCCCAACTTCTCCAAACCCAAGGTTATCATACTTATATGGCGGGAA
>NZ_JAHEBC010000143.1 GCF_024642405.1 Algoriphagus sp.
TTGGTATTGTCGAGAGGCTTGAAAATGGTGACATCCATTTGTACTATTTGCAATGGCCTTGACGCCCTTATCCCAATCACTTTTTTTCTATTAATTCTGAAGAACTTTCTTTTGATGCCTAAACGATTGGCATATTTATACCAAGTACCGATTCCCATAAATACTGCTTTATCTCGAAGGGCCTGATAATATATTTAAAGCGAGCTCCAATTTATGAACCGGTCATCGAGTAGATATTTTCTAATGACATCGACTTCAACAGGAAGTAATTGGTTTGGATGACGGGATTGACATAGTTGAAATATTGAGTTTTGACACTTCTTCTTTTCAATCCAATAATACAATTTGGAGCAAGAAATCCCAATAGATTTTAGGATTCGTTTAGTGCCAAGAATTGGTTGGACTTTTTCAATAGTATTGAGGATCAATGATTTATTCAGCTTTAATAATTCATTCTTGTTATCTGCGTACTTGAACAAAGAGGATATGGTATGGAATAAAAAATATAAGGCTTTAGCTGCTCTTAATAGGTTTTTACATTTGGCAATTTCTTTCAATAATGAGATTTCATCATCAGTAATGGCATCACACCCCATTATTTTAGAAATGTCCTTTTTCTTCCAATTAGATAAAGTACTTCTGGGAATTGTTGATTTATGATCAATAGATAACGAACCAAGATGGTGAAGTAGGATAAGATTAGTGTGATAGATATTGTAATTGGACAAAATGGATATTGAAATATTGAATGATGAATATATCAAACATCGAGATAGAATACATCTTTACGGCCAATAAACAGGGTTAAGACTGACTTGTCCCAAATTTGGGAAAGCATATTATGAAATCATTATGTAATACGCAGGGTGTATTTTCAGACATGGGTTTACTAGATTTTATCAAAAAATACTAAACACATCTTGAAAATGTTGATTGCCCAAAGTTGATTTTTCTTGTTAAAAGAATCGATCGATTTCGCTTAATTAATTGAAAAAAACAGAGGCTTAACTAATCAGGCTCGGCTAAAAATCGGTTAAGTTAGTTTGGTTTTGGTAAAGTTGGTATTATATATTTAGCTAGATTAAGGAACTCATTAGTCAGAAGTAATGTGATCACTTTTTATAAAAAAGTTAGAAGTCTTTAAGCTAAGAAAAATTGAATTAGCAAATTATATTTTCTTATATCAATTTTTTTAAACGCAAATAATTGGATTAGACGTTTTCTTTGTCAAAAACTGACTTAAAGAAACGATTAAAGCTAAAACCTTATGTCCCTTTGCGTATTTGACCGCTCCCTCAGTCAATACATCCGCTTTATAATTTGATCTTTTAAATTTGTATACAACTGCATACTATTGAGCATTCAAAAGAAAAGAAGTTGAAGGATTAAGGCTGATGCTGCAAATTTGTTGTATCAGCCTTTTTTATTAGGGTTTCTAATGATAGTGTAACAGATCCGTCCTTTCTAGTAAATCAGAAATAACTACTGGGTAATTTGAAAAGATAATCCTATCCGTTAAATATTTTGATCTCCCTTAAACTCAAAAAACCTTCCCGCTTAATAATCTCCTCTTTAAGTATTGAATGAATTAAACGAACCTTGGCTTGTCAAATGGCCCTAAAATGCTATTTGGTTCTAGAAGATAGAGATGAAATATATCAATAAAATAAGTTTTTTTCATTTATCCATTTTTTTCTGCTTCCTGATTATGGCAACGGTTGCTGTGCAATTGCTGTTATCAATAAGATTCGATAATAAGGCTGAGGAGGCTCAGGTTGGTATTTCCTATATATCTGAATTAGAGCATTACCTGCTGATACTTAATAATGATACAAATAGGAGTGCATCAGGTACGATTGATAGTAAAGTTCAAAAAGAGTATGCACGCTTCACTGCTCAAATCCAAAAGTTTATTGACCTGAACATGATTGATTATCAAGGGCAAGAATTTGAGATTTCAGAGCATTTGATGGATGTTTTTGACACCAAGCTTGATACTGAGAATTCCTTTAAGGAACTTTTATCAGAATTGCTGTTCAAATTGAAAATGAACAATCAGACCTTCAGGATAGCAATTCAAAAACTGAACAAAAGACTATCCAAATCAAAAATGTACCTGGAGCAACAGACTAAGACTCTCGGGTATTATCGAAGCATTTCAGTCTATATTTTGTTCCTAATATTGGGGATTGAGCTGTTGGCCTTCATACTTTTTCTCAAAACAAATTTTTTTAATGGTCTAAAGAAAGGTATTGAATTTAGTAGGGTTCTTGCAAATGGCAATGAAAATGACAAAAAGCTAAATAATGGTAAGGCAGAAATCGGAATTTTGTTTGAGCAGCTAAATAAGTATAGTAAAATTAATGCAGCTATTGGCAGATATCTCAATGAGCTTTTGGCAGGAAATAGTGCTATAGAATTAAGTGGCGAAATAGAAGAAAATGAACTGATAAAAAGTTTAAGCAAACTATCCACTCGCATCAATCATACAAAGCTTGAAGAAGAACAAACAAACTGGATGAATGTCGGACTTGCCAAATTCAGCGAAGTTTTACAAAGTCAGCATGATGACATTGAAAAATTTGGAGATCAGCTAATCTCTGAATTAGTGCGATATGTTGGAGCTAATCAGGGAGCAATATTCACAATAGAAGAAACTAAAGACAATCGATTTCTTCAATTATTATCTACATATGCCTGGGGGAAGAAAAGGTATGTTGAAAACCAGGTGACAATGGATAGTGGCAATTTAATGGTTCAGGCAATAAAAGAGTCCGAGCATATCTATATAAAAGAAATTCCTGATGGTTTTGTCAACATTACTTCAGGATTGGGGGATGCAAATCCAAAAGCATTACTCATTGTTCCTTTAATCATTAACAACAAACCTCTAGGTGTCATAGAATTGGCCACTTTTAAAGATTTTGATGATTATAAAATTGACTTCATCATAAAAGTATGCGAAAACATTTCATCTACTTTTTCAGCTATAGCTAGCGCTATCAACACTAAAAAATTGTTGGAAAACTCACAGGCAATGACTGAACAGTTACGAGCACAGGAGGAAGAGCTGAGGCAAAACGCAGAAGAGCTGGAAGCATCCAGGGAGAATCTTCATCGAGAATTGGAACTGGCAAAAAAAGAAATGCAAGGTCAGGTTGAGCACATCGAAAGTGAAAAGCTCAAAAACATTGCAATTCTGGAGGGATGCGTTGATGGGGTTGTCATATTTAAGGAAGACGGAATTGTTGATTTCTTTAATAAGTCTGCTGAGGAAATTTGGAGTGTTTCCCGTGAAGATATTATTGGTAAATCAATTAACAAACTCTTGCCTCTCGAGTTCAGAAACGAGCAAGATAATAGCTGCATATATTATACCGGTGGTGGACAATATAAAGAGATTACTGTTCGCACTGAGATAACTTCATATGATCAAAATGGAAATGAAAATTCACTGTTGGTGACATCCTCACAAGGTAGCGTCAAGGGAGTTAAAACTTATGCATTTTTTGTTCAGACAATTACTGTAGAACTGTTTTAGAAGTCAAATAATTAGAGGGAAGAGTGAGCAACGGCAGTAAAAATAGAATTCAAAATTTAGGTTCCTTAGATAATCTAATCAAGGTTTTTAATCGCAGTCATATTCAGGTAGAAACATTAAATCGGAAAGTTAAGTCCACTTTTTCTCCAATAAGGCTTTGTGTTAAAAAAAGTACTTCTGAGCTTGAAAAAGTTTCTGAACTAATTGGAAAAGAACAACATGGACTTCAGGAATTATATGAAAAATATCTGGATGCTGATATTTTTACTAGGTGTGAATCTACTAATTCAGCAAGTATGGAGCGCCGACAATTTTTACTGCTGCTAGATAACAAGTTGAATTTTTTGCAGGAAGAACTACAACAAACCAAAAGTTCAATCAATGAAATGTATTCAATTTACCTTTCAAATAAACTTGATGATCGCAATTTTGAGAATTACAGCAATACAAAAATAAAGCTGGAATTAATCAGCGAAAAGATATCCTTGGTTGAGAGGAGTATTAAAGAGTTTCAATCAAGGATTGGTGCAAGTACGGTAAGAACAATGCATAGAGTAGAGGGTTCAAATATAATAGTCCCCCTCAAGTTAAAGAGAGATTTAATAGAAATCATCGACAGGATAGGGGAAAATAGTCATCAACAATTAAAGTTAACCGAGCATACGCTTCAGAAGTTGAGTCAATTGTCAACCTACCTGCAGTTTGAAGATATTATTGGGCAAAAACTCGAACATATAAATGAAATCCTGACATTGGTAATTGATGGTTTAATTGCAAAAGAAAGCCATAATCAATCGGAGGATTCTCCATATTATACCATGATTCCAGAATTGTCCGCATTGACAATCAGTCACTTAAACCTTGTTCATGAAGAGTATCATTCCGTCGTTAAGGGTGTACAAATTAATGCTTTATCTGTCAAAGGTAGGCTAGATCAGCTTTGCAACACTTACTCGAGTTCACAGGCAGAAATTGGGCAAAAGCTAAATATTATCAATGAGATTTATCAATCTTTAGAGGCCTTTCTTCAGAGATGCTTTACAGATGAAATTGGATCCAAAAGCATTTCGTCTTCTTTATTAAACTATTTTGAAGCGTTATTGGACAATTCTTATGAAGTTTTTACTCAGATAGAAGGCATTCAAACCTCTGAAAAGTTACATCAAGATTTATTGGCAAAGATCCAGGAGATGATGAAAAGAATTCACGACTCCATTGTTGGATCAATGTCTCAAAAAAGAAGTATTGATGAACATCTATTTGACTTGCTCAATGAATTCAGAAAAGCTCTGGAGAACTTTCAACAATTATCACAAAATGTGTTTTCAAAAGGGGGTAATTACAAACTGATTCTCTCCAAAAAATCAAAAATTTCAGAGTCTCTCAGCGTTGAAATTCAAGCCAATTTGGAATTACTGGGTACAAACAATGTATTAGATAGAATAATTTGTGACTGCAAAAATAGCCTCATTGCATTTACCCAAAATGTAGGCGGCAGAGCGTTGACAAAACGAGAAGTGGATGCATATCATCAGCTAAAAGAAATCTATTCGATGGATAGCGAACGGATAATTCACAAGAAAAAGCAGAGAGAATTTGGAATTTCCTCAGTTGAATTGGAAAATACTGTTGAGGAGGATACTGGAACTATTGAACTATTCTAAAATTATAGATATGGCGGAATTTAAACTTAAAAAGGATTTGACAATAAGGAATGTTAGTGAAATACATAAGGGATTTGCGGATCATCTTAAGCAATTCAATCATTTATCTTTAACACTATCTGAAGATATAGATGTGGATTTTTCAGGAGTACAGCTTTTGTATTCATTAGTTTCTCATGCAAAATCCATTAACAAACCTGTTTCAATTAGTTATTTGAGCAAAAATGGTGAATCAGATCCCTTTAAAATATGTGATTTTGAAGAAATAATCTCAACTAAATACAATACAAATGAGCAAGACAATTCTAATCGTAGATGACTCTGAAAGCATCAGAGAAATCATGAATTACACACTTGAAAATGCTGAGTATAATGTTCTTGTTGGAAATGACGGAGAGCATGCACAGAGTTTTTTGGATGGAACTCCCATAAACTTGATCATTACAGACCTTAATATGCCTAAGAAAAATGGCATTGAGTTGATAAAGGAAATAAGGCAAAAAGAAGATTATAAATATACCCCTATCCTCGTTCTTACTACTGAATCTCAGGTTAGTAAAAAACAAGAGGCTAAAGAAGCAGGAGCAACTGGTTGGATTGTTAAACCATTTGTAACTGATAAACTTCTCTCAGTTGTTCAAAAGGTAATCAGATGATGAAACAATTTGTAGATGTTTTTGTCGAAGAAGCCAGCGAGTTGATCGATCAGCTGGAGGCCTCTCTACTGGTTCTGGAGTCTTCTCCTTCTGATTCTCTGGCGATTGATTCTGTATTTAGAGTAATGCATACGCTAAAAGGGAATGCTAAAATGTTCGGGTTTGAGCGGATGGGAGAGCTGACACACCAGCTTGAAAACATCTATGATAAAATAAGAAGTGAGCATAATATAGCAGATAATAAAGTGTTGAGTACTACCTTATCTGTTGTTGATCATTTGAGAAATATACTCATTGATCCATCTCTGAAAATTGAAAGTAATAAGCTAAAACAAAAAGAGCTGGAAGAAAAAATCATGGGGATTGTCTCAAATAAATCTCTAATTAATTCAATAGCACCAACAGGAGTTGCTTCGCAAGTTATAAGTTTTGATCGGTCTAATGCAATATCTACTTATTATATTAGCTTTTATCCTGACACGGATTTGATGCGAAATGGAACCAATCCATCCTTTATCCTTGAAGATATTGCTGCATTGGGTAAATCAAAAATCAATGCCCACAAGAAAGATATTCCTGCGTTTGATCAATTGGATCCTACGGGATGCTATACGTATTGGGAAATTTATTTGGCGACTAATAAAAGTGTAGAAGAAATAGAAGAAGTTTTTCTTTTCGTTCAGGATTCCGCTAAAATTAATATCTGCAGGGTTGCAGATGAAGACCTACTTCGAAATAATGTCTTCCTAAAGAAAATTGAGGAAGACAGGCAACAACAGGTACTCATCAACATTGATGAATTGCAGCAATATGTAAATCATCTCTTAAATATCATTAGGGAGAATTCAGTTGACGAAAACTCAACAACAGAAATAACAGAGCAGAAAATCTCAATTTTAAAGGTTTCTTCAGATAAAATAGACCTTTTAATGAATCTGGTGAGCGAGCTGGTCACGACACAAGCCCGCCTTAGTAATATCAGTGAAGGTAGTAATTTGCCCGGCCTTTCTACTGTTTCAGAAATAGTGGAGAAGTTATCACGGCAATTAAGAGATAATGTGTTCAGCATTAGCTTGATACCTGTCAATCAATTGTTTATGAGATTTCAGAGAATGGTGAGAGACCTCTCCATGGAGCTAGGCAAAAGTGTTGATTTTAATGTTGAGGGAGGTGAAACAGAGCTTGACAAAACCCTGATAGAAACCTTGTATGATCCAATTATGCATATACTTAGAAATTGCCTGGATCATGGCATAGAAACAATTGAAGACCGACTCAAACATGGAAAACCAGGAAAGGGTAAAATTACGCTGAAGGCATATTACTCCGGAGCCCATGTAATTATCAAGATATCAGATGACGGAGCCGGGTTAAAATATGAAAGGATAAAGCAAAAAGCCATAGATAAGGGTCTCATTGGAGTAGATGAATCTATTGATGAAAAGGAGCTGGCCAATCTATTATTTTCGGCGGGATTTTCAACTGCAAAAAAAGTTACGGATGTGTCAGGAAGAGGCGTTGGAATGGACATTGTCAAGAAAAAAATTGAAGAAATCAGAGGCGTTGTAAACATTGAAAGTTCGCAGGGTTCAGGGACTTCCATCACGATAAGACTACCCTTGACGCTTTCAATTATTGATGGATTGCAGATCAAGGTAAATGATACATCGTATATCATCCAGGTGACGAGTGTCCATAAAATTAAGGTAGTAGATACAGAGCAAATCAGAAATTGCTATAACGACCTGATCATTATTGATGGCGAACAGATACAAATAGTAAATATAAGGAAGGAGTTCAATTACAATGATTATCAGGAGATCAAAACGCACGTTGTTGTAGTGGATTTTGAAGGCACCAAAATTGGCATTGTAACTGATCAAATTGTAGGACAACTCCAAGCTGTTATTAAACCCCTGGGGAAATTTTATAAAGAACAGGAGTATATATCAGGGGCCTCTATTTTGGGTGATGGTTCAGTAGCACTTATCCTGGATATTAAGAAACTTATTTATCAGAGTATTAATCTTAAACAGAAATAAATCATGGAAGAAAAATCAAATGTTAATTCTTACCTTTTATTTACACTTGGCAAGGAAATTTTTGCTGCTAATGTGAATCAGGTATTAAACATACTAGAAATGCTCAGGATTACTGAGGTTCCAAATTCTGCCCCTTATATGAAGGGAGTTATTAATCTGCGTGGGGAGGTGTTGCCAGTGATAGACACACGTGTAAAGTTTGGCATGTCTGAAATCGAATTCAACAAGAATACCTGTATTGTGGTGATGGATATCAAGGCAGACGGTGAAACACTTCGTGTTGGAGCTCTTGTAGATTCGGTGGTTGTAGTTCTGGAAATTCATGAAAAGGATCTGTTACCTGTTCCAAATATAGGAGACACTTATAAAACGGATTTCATAAGTAATATGACGCAATATAATGACCAGTTTGTAATGGTACTATCAGTGGATAAGGTATTTAGTACTGAGGAAATTATCGATTTAAAGAGTCATAAACAACAAACAGAAAAGCTAAAAAGAGATACTAAGAAAAAAGAAAAAGAGCAAGTATCTGTTACTTAGTACAACAGTTAGTCTTCACTGTAATTCGAGGAAACACTTTTCTTCATTTATACTCCTTCTCCTTTACTCTTTTGAATAATCACAATTGAATTGTAAAGCAATTCATAAGGTAGGATAATTTTTTTTCACCTGGCAATCAGGTGGATAAACTGAATAAAACTTTTTAAAAATGATTTTTAAAAGAAGGGGATTAAAAATTGATACAGGATGGTACAGTAGATCATTGCTGTATATTTTATTAATCAAATTAATTTTTTTCTGTTCTCTCGGCATTGCACGAGCGGAAGAGGATAAGAACGAAACAGAAGAGACCAATGCAAAAGATGGTGCATTAGACTTTTCAGTTTCAGTGATGGGAGATTTTGCTGCTAATATAAAAGGTGGAGTAAGAAAGTCAGGAACATATATGGGCATGGTTGATCTTTTTGCATGGTTTGATACCGGGAAAGCTGGGTTGTGGAAAGGCGGACAATTTTTTCTACACGGATTAAATACGCACGGTGGATTGGCAACTCAAGATCTTATTGGTGACATTCAGGTATGTTCTAATATTGAAGCGGGAGATTATACAGGCCTCTTTGAATATTATTTCAAACAACAGCTTGGAAGTTTTTCATTTTTAGTAGGTCAGCACGATTTAAATTCGGAGTTTGTTGTCGTCGAAAATGGAGGAAATTTTATCAATAGTTCCTTTGGTATTCCAGCTTCTATTTCTTTGAATTTTCCAGCCCCTATTTTCCCTATGGCATCCATGGCAATTGTAACTGCCTGGAGTCCATCACCGGATTTCACATTAGTTGCCGGTGTTTATGATGGTGATCCGGGAGACTTCAAGTCAAATGAATATGGAATCAATAATAAGATTGACATCAAGAATGAAGGCTATCTGTCCATTGGCGAAGCCCAATATCATTTTATTGATACAGATGGAAATGTCACTGGTTCATATAAAGTTGGCGCATATTACCATAGCGCTACTTGTATTGATCTTACAAAAACTGATGTTGAAATAGCAGGAAAGAGCGGGTTCTTTTTTGTGATGGATCAGAACCTAATTACAAATGGGCCCAGTAAACAGGATGGATTGAAAATGTTCAGTCAAATTGGTTGGGG
>NZ_JAHEBC010000144.1 GCF_024642405.1 Algoriphagus sp.
CTTCAGCATCTAGTCTTTGGTTGATCGAAACAAACATACCCAAAGACATACAAGTCGAAATAATTTGGTTTACAGAAACGTCCAAAAGAGCTGCTAAGTCATTGGCAGAAATAAATTCTGTGACTTTAAGCAATTTTGTTTCTTCATTTTCGTGATCAACTTCTCTTTCTCGTTCTGCCTTTTTATCTCTTCTTGACTTAGATTTCCCCCCTCCCGGCTTGTTACCTTGAAGCCTAGCAAGAGTTTGCTTGATTTGATCCTGAATTTCTTTTTGAGTGGGTTCAGCTTTCTGTACTCTCGCTTGTCCTCCTCTATTTTGATTATTTCCTTTTTGACCTCCTTGGTTTCTATTACCACCACCTTGGCCTTGGTTTCTATTACCCCCGGCATTAGAACCCCCCTTGTCGATTCTTTTTCGCGGACGCTTTTTATCTCTTCCTCTTTCATCAGAAGACGCAACTGGACCACCTTTTTTCTTTGGCTTATCAGCAGGAAGTTCAATTTTGCCTAGCACTGTCAGACCCTTTAAGGAATCAGCTTTTGCAGAAATCAATTCACTTGGCTTTGGTCTTGGAACTTCTTCTTTCGGTGTTGAACTAGCAGCAGCTGGCTTAACCTCAGGTTTTGGGGCTACCGGTGGTGTTGGTTTAATATTTTTATGCTGAGGAGCATGAGGCTTCTTTTGATCCTGTTGTGGTTTTTGTTGGTGTTGAGGTTTTCTATTATCCCCCCCATGCCTTTGTCCGCGGTTACCCTGTCCCCCATGTCTTTGTGTAGGGGCTGGATTTTTACTCAAGTCAATTTTGCCAAGAACTTTTATTCCTTCCAGTTTTGGAGATTCTGTTTCAACTTTCGGAGCGTCAGGCTCTTTCGGTTTTACAGGAATTGGTTTTGGCTCTTCAGCTTTAACTTCAGGCTTTGTTTCTTCTTTCGGCGTTGGCTCTGGAGCCGGTGCAGGTTCGGCTTTTGGCTCAGATTTAGGAGCCTCCACAGGAGCAGCTTTTTGTTCTGGTTCGGGAGCCTTTTCTTGCTTTGGAGAATCTGGCTCCATCGAAATAGGCTCATGACGCTTCCCTATAGAAAGGTGGGAAGCCTCTTCTTTATCGAGGGCAGAAGATTTGAATTCCTTTTTCAGCATCTCCACTTGTTCCATGCTGATCTTGGAATTCGGATTATTCTCCACCTCAAAGCCCTTTTTAGCCATCGACTCAACTATGGTCGCCGTTCCCACGTTGAGTTTTCTTGCTATTTGGCCTAATCGTATCATTTTTTCTTCTGACATAAGCAAAAACCTCTTTCGAAATCTTAAGTAAAATAGGGTGTTTTTATAAGTAAACCCTTTGTATTATTGTTCAAATTCTTGTCTGAGGATTCTGAATATCTCATCGATCGTCTCTTCCTCAAGTTCTGTTCTTCGGAGTAAATCCTCCCTTGTTAAAGTCAAGACACTTTTAGCAGTATCCAAACCTGTCTTTTTCAACTCTTCAATGATCCATCCTTCAATTTCGTCACCGAATTCCAATAGATCAACATCCTCTTCCTCGTATTCATTCAATTCACGGAAAACATCTATTTCGTACTCCACCAATTTACTGGCCAATTTTATATTGAAACCACCTTTTCCAATAGCTAGGGAAACTTGGTCTGGTTTCAGGAATACAGATATTCTTTTCGTTTCCTTGTTTACAGTTATAGAAGAAACCTTAGCAGGGCTCAAAGCTCTTGTTACATATAGATCTAAATTATCTGTATAATTTATTACATCTATATTCTCATTTTGAAGCTCACGAACAACTGCATGGATTCTGGAACCCTTCATTCCGACACAAGCTCCTACTGGATCAATTCTGTCGTCATAAGATTCAACAGCAACTTTTGCTCTTTCTCCTGGTTCACGAACGATCTTCACAATCGTGATTAACCCATCATAGACTTCTGGAACTTCATTTTCAAATAATCTCTCCAAGAAAACCGGAGAAGTCCTTGATAAAATGATTTTTGGATTTCCATTCATCATGTCCACCCTGTGAACAATAGCTTTTACAGAATCTCCTTTTCTAAATCTATCTTTAGGTATTTGTTCTCCTTTGGGAAGAATCAGTTCATTTCCTTCACCATCCATCAGTAGAATTTCTCTACCTAATATCTGATAAACTTCAGCTGAAACGATCTCTCCAACTTGCTCCTCATACTTATTGTATAAAATATCTTTTTCAAGATCCTTGATTCGCTGGATTAATGTTTGACGAGCCATCTGCACGGCTCTTCTTCCAAATTCCTCCAACTCAATTTTCTCATATACTTCTTCACCTATCTCAAAATCGGGCTCAATCTTTCTGGCATCAGACAAACTAATTTTATCAAAATCCCAAATATCTTCAGAATTGTCGTCCACAATTTCCCTGATTCTGAAAATCTCGAGGTCACCTTTATCAGCATTAATTGTCACATCGAAGTTTTCATCAGATTCAAACTTCTTTCTAATCATTGCTCTGAACACATCTTCCAGGATACGGATCATGGTAGGTCGATCCACATTTTTAGATCTCGCAAATTCTGCGAAGGATTCTATTAAGATTTTGGCATCCATTTGAGTTATTTAAAAGATACTTGTACGATTGTTTTTTTCATCTCTTCAAAAGGAAGAACAACTTCCTCTTCCGTGGCTTTCTTGCCTTTTTCTTTTTTCTTCACCTGGATTTTTACCCCAGATGATTCCACTTCTACTAATTTCCCTACCAGTTCTTCACCGGTCGTTCGCAAAACTTTCAATTCCCTACCTACATTTTTCAGATATTGTCTTCTACTATTAAGAGGATAATCTAATCCAGGAGATGACACTTCTAAAATATAAGCCCCGGAAATTAAGTCCTTCGCCTCCAATTCCTCTGAAACGGCCCTACTGACATCCGCACAAGTTTGAATATTCAAACCTTCATCTGCGTCAATCAAAATACTCAAAGTTGTTTTACCTGCCTTTTCAGCCATTATAACCTCTACAATGAAATGATTTTCATCAGGTAGATGCTTTTCAACAATTTCTTCGATAGCTTGCTTCAGCTCGGACATAGTATGCATAATGAAAGAGGGGACATTGTTGTCCCCTCGAGAAACTTTCGAATACGCCACAAATGTAAAATAAATTTGATGCAAAAACAATTTGAGTAAAAAATCTACATAAGGATTCTTAACAACACACCCAAATTGGGGACTATCCTGAAATCAAACCCACCAAACTAAGGTTAAAGGTGCCCATTTTAATAAATACACCAAAAAATATCGGGTTTCTTTCAGATTTCTCCCTTTAAGGTAATAATTTTGCCGACCTCCGTTTAATAATAAGTACGCATCGTATTATATTGAACAATTAACTCCAAGTATTAGCCAATCAAAAAGTCAAAAATGGGATTATTCGATTTTTTCTCAAGTGATATAGCCATCGATCTAGGTACAGCCAACACCTTGATTATCCATAAGGATAAAATTGTGGTGGACGAGCCTTCTATCATTGCGATAGACAAAACTACAAACAGAGTACTGGCTGTTGGCAGGGAGGCGATGAACATGCACGAGAAAACTCATGAGAACATCAAAACAATCAGACCGCTTAAAGATGGTGTGATTGCTGATTTTTATGCGGCTGAGCAAATGATTCGGGGCTTAATTAAAATGATTCCTGGCCAGAAGAAAGGAATGTTTCCCCAATCCCATAGAATGGTCATTTGTATTCCTTCTGGAATTACGGAAGTAGAAAAAAGAGCGGTTCGTGATTCTGCGGAACATGCAGGGGCAAAAGAAGTGTATATGATTTTTGAACCAATTGCTGCGGCAATAGGTATTGGAATCGATATTGAGAAACCTATGGGCTCTATGATTGTAGATATCGGAGGAGGTACCACAGAGATCGCCTTGATAGCATTATCGGGTATTGTAGCTGATCAATCTATCCGTGTTGCAGGAGATACATTCACAAAAGATATTTTGGACTACATGCGGAGACAGCACAATTTATTAATTGGTGAAAGGTCTGCTGAAAAAGTAAAAATTGCCATTGGATCAGCCTTGACGGAGCTTGATGAGCCTCCGGAAGACCATGAAATCCGAGGCAGAGATTTAATGACTGGTATCCCAAAGGTAATAAAGGTTTCATATTCAGAAATTGCATTTGCTTTAGATAAATCAGTGTCTAAAATTGAAGAAGCAGTTTTAAAAGCTTTGGAAATTGCTCCTCCTGAACTCTCTGCAGATATTTATGATAATGGTATTCATTTAACTGGTGGAGGGGCTCTACTAAAAGGCCTAGACAAAAGACTGCACCAAAAGACTAAGTTACCAATTCATATCGCCGAAGATCCCCTTCGTGCTGTAGTAAGAGGTACAGGTACCGCCTTGAAAAATATACAGAATTTCAGAACAGTATTGATGACATAAGCCTTTAATGCTACGCATCCTCCAATTCCTTTACAAACTAAGGTCTTTTCTTTTATTCATTTTACTTGAAGTCCTAGCGATATGGCTGCTTGTCCAAAATAATTCTCCTCAGGGTGCGGCGTTCTTTAATAGTTCAAATGCAATGGCAGGTTCTATTTTAGAAACCCAATCTGATATCCGGGATTTCTTTTCACTTGCTGAAGCAAATCAAGCATTGGTAGTAGAAAATTCGAGACTTTTAGAACAATTAAATAGTCTTAAAATGGAGCCGGATTCAATAAAATTGGATTTAGATTCAGTTTTATCTGCTCAATTTGAATTCAAGGGGGCTAGAGTCATAAGTAATTCCCTCCGATTTGCTCAAAACCATTTGACATTGAATAAAGGCAGTCTAGATGGTATTGAACCTGGCATGGGAATTTTCAATGAAGCGGGAGTAGTGGGAAGAGTTAAATCTGTTTCTAAAAATTACGCTGTCGGAATTTCCTTGCTAAACAATGATCTACTGATTTCCTCCATCATTAAATCCACGGGAGATTTTGGCTCCATTAATTGGGATGGAAAGAATTCACAAAAAGCCAAATTGCTATATGTTCCGAGACATGTTCAAGCGCAAGTAGGCGATACAGTGGTAACTTCTGGATATAGCGCCGTATTTCCTCGAAATATAAATATTGGTGTGATTTCGAATGTAATACAATCAGGAGATCCAAATTACCTTGATATTGAGGTAACCTTAACAACAGATTTCAGCAAAATCTCATACGTTTATTTGGTTGAAAATACCCAGGCTAATGAGTTAGACACCTTATACCAAAAATCTGAATTACCTGATGAATTTTAGAAACCTTATTTCTTTTATTTTTCTAGTCTTAATTCTTGGGCTTGTCCAAATTCTATTTCTAAAAAATCTAGCTCTATTTGGTGTGGCTTTTTGTTTTATTTATTTGGTAGGAATCCTGAGTCTTCCTTTACAAATCAGGCACGTGCCTTTATTGCTTATTAGTTTCGGCATAGGATTATTAATCGATGTTTTTTACGATACATTGGGATTAAATACTCTGGCAGCAACATTTATGGCGTTTTTAAGACCTTATTGGTTAAAAATACTTAGACCAAATGGAGGTTATGATGATTCCAGCCAACCAACTTTACAGGAAATGGGATTTGGTTGGTTTCTGAGTTATTCCCTTCCTTTAACTTTCGGTTTTAGTCTGATATTTTTTACAGCCGATCAATGGGGAACAGGAGCTTTTCTAGGTATTCTAAACAAAAGCTTATTCTCCTCGATTTTTACAGTGCTTTTGGCTATTATTGTACAACTACTGTTCTTCAAACGCAGGAGAGGAATCTGATGAACGACCAAAGACCCGTAGCAATAATCATCTTCATTTTCTTGATTGGTTTGGTGCTTTTGACCAAACTTTTCATGATTCAAGTAATGGATGACAGCTTTATGAAAAAAGCTGAAAGGAATGCTATTCAAAGAGTGGTTGACCACCCTTATAGAGGATTGGTATATGACCGGAATGGAAAGTTACTGGTTTATAACAATCCAATTTTTGATTTGATGCTTGTTCCAAAAGAATTTGAGGTAGGTGACACCACCCGATTCTTAGAACTTTTTCGAATATCGAAAGAAGATTTAATTGAATCTTACAATGCGGCAAGAAAGTATTCATGGGTAAAACCTTCTCCTTTAATCAAACAAATCTCAACTACCGATTTTGCTAGAATTCAAGATTACTTAATAGACTATCCTGGTCTTTTTATCATGACGCGTTCCGTGAGGTCATATCCGCTTCCGATCGCCGCTCACGCTCTAGGCTATATTGGAGAGATAAACGCAAGACAATTAGAACAAGATTCTTCTAATTATTATAAACAAGGTGACTATGTTGGACTGAGCGGAATAGAACGCTTTTATGAAGACGATTTAAGAGGAAGAAAAGGTGTCAAATATAAAATGGTTAATGTCAGAGGAGTAGACAAAGGACCTTTTAAAGATGGTGAATATGATACCGCCTCCTTAGCTGGAAAGAATATAATCTCTACTATCGACATGGAGCTCCAGCGGTATGGAGAAATGCTGATGGATGGCAAAAAAGGTTCTGTGGTAGCAATTGAACCGAAAACCGGTGAGATATTGGCTATGATTTCCGCTCCTTACTATAATCCAAATGACTTAACCGGAGCCGAATTCAGTAAAACCTATAGAAGCCTTAATTCTGATGAAAGTAAGCCACTTTTCAATAGACCTATAATGGCAACATACCCTCCGGGATCTATTTTCAAAGTAGTTCAAAGTCTTATCGGATTGCAAGATGGAGTTTTGACTCCGGAAACGACCTTCGCTTGCAACAAATCTTTAGTAGCATGTCATAACCACCCTTCTCCAGTAAATCTTTTTGGAGCAATAAGAAATTCCTGCAACCCATATTACCATCAGGCTTTTCGTCAAATTATCAATCAGGAAGTTTCAAGCAATACCTATAAAGACACCGAAATTGGACTCAATGCTTGGCGTGAGAGAGTATTAAAATTTGGATTGGGGGGTCGACTTGGAGTAGATATGCCAAATGAAAAAGGTGGAAGCGTTCCGTCCAGTAAATATTATGATCGCTTTTATGGAGAGGGTAGATGGAAATACAGCACCATATATTCACTTTCTATTGGTCAAGGAGAGATGCTTGTCACCCCCCTACAGATGGCAAATCTTGCTGCTATTTTTGCAAATAAAGGATACTATTATACACCTCATTTGATTAAATCTATAAATGGAGATTCGAATCTAATTCCTGAGAAATTTAGAATCAAGAATGATGCAGGTGTTGATTCCCATCATTTTGACATGATCCAAGATGCGATGGGAGAAGCATTGTATGGAACTGCTACCAGAGCAATTATTAAGGATATAGCAATTGCTGGAAAAACAGGGACAGCCCAAAACCCCCATGGAGAAGATCACTCAGTATTTGTTGCTTTTGCACCAAAAGATGATCCTAAAATTGCGATTGCAGTTTATGTCGAAAATGCTGGTTGGGGAGGTAGAGCTGCTGCAAGTACTGCCTCATTAATGATAGAAAAATACATCCGTAAGGAAATTACCCGTCCTGAGCTTGAAAAATATGTTTTAGCTGGAAATTTCATCTATTAATGCGAGAGGCTGATATTCAAATAAATCGAGTTGACTGGCCGGTCGTGATGATCTATTTCGCCCTTGTAATTATTGGCTGGTTTAATATCTATGCAGCTGTTTATGATGGTCAGGTAGAAAAAAGCATTTTTGATCTCTCTATCAATTCTGGGATTCAGTTAGTTTGGATCGGGGCCGCTATTGCGATTATTATTGTGATCATGGCCTCGGACTATAGGCTATATGAAAACCTTTCTATCTACCTTTATCTTTTATTTCTTGTTATCCTATTACTTACACCATTTCTTGGTAAAGAAGTAAACGGGCAAACTCTTTCTATTGGTGTGGGATCTTTCCGAATCCAACCGGGAGAATTTGCCAAATTTGCCACAGCATTAGCTTTAGCCAAGTTTATGGAAAGGCCAACTTTCGATCTTTCCAAACGTACCTATCAAATCCAAGCATTTGGAGTATTGATTCTACCAGTAGTTTTAATATTACTACAGCCAGATACAGGAACAGCAATGGTCTATTTTTCTATGCTGATCATGTTTTATAGAGAAGGATTACCTCAATCTTATTTTATTTTAGGATTTGGATTGATTGCTGTAACTCTTTTAGCATTAGGAATTGAAAACAACCTATACCTTGCTGTTGCTATTTTAGCTTTTGTTATAATTTTGATTTTTTTAGGTAAAAAATCCTGGCAAAGGATTTTAGCATTTTCTTTAATCGGTGTTGGGTTAATAGCCTATGTATACAGTATTGATTTTGTGGTTTCCAAGCTTCCAGAACATCAGCAAAACAGGATTATGGTATTATTTAATCCTGATCTGGACCCTTTGGGCGTGGGATGGAATGTTACTCAATCAAAAATTGCAATTGGATCGGGAGGTTTAATAGGTAAAGGTTATCTACAGGGAACCCAAACAAAATTTGACTTTGTACCAGAACAACACACGGATTTTATCTTTTGTACGCTTGGGGAGGAGTTTGGCTGGCTTGGCAGTTTTGTAGTAATCTCTCTTTTTATAGCCTTACTGTATAGATTGATAATCATGGCAGAGCGACAAAAAACCAGATTCACAAGAATTTATGGCTACTGCGTGATCTCGATAATACTTTTTCACTTCATGATAAATATTGCCATGACAATTGGTTTATTCCCTGTAGTAGGAATCCCTTTGCCATTTTTTAGTTATGGGGGGTCATCACTTTGGTCTTTTACCATCCTCTTATTTATTTTTATTAAGATGGATTCTTCCAGAGCAATGCAGTTAGGAAGGTTAGGGTAATTAAGAATTTAAAAGTTTATTTAACCAAATCTGCTTTTTAGGTTCTCTGTTTTTGACTGCGAATGGGGTATGAAAATGGTGAGCTTTCAAAAAATTAATCTGCAAATTCTTCCATTGCTCTTCTGTTTCAATGACTTTCATATATTTTAGTTCTTCAAAAAGTTTTTGACTGATTTCGGGATAGTCAGATCTTCCTAAATAGTCTAAATCCGCATCACATATTATCATTTGTAAAGGGTTTAGTGGTGTTTGAGGAATCTTTGTAGCCATTACCAATCCCTTTACTTCCTTGATAGCCATATCATCAATCCCCAAATCTCTCATAATTTCTGCCGCCATGGCAGATCCCACTTCTTCATGGTTGGCTGAACCTTTTAAAAAACCCATGTCATGTACTATCGCTCCCGTTCTAAGCAAATACCGCTGTTCTTCGGACAATTTTAACCTTCGAATATATTGCTCACACACATTTAATACGTCCAACGTATGGTCTAGCCCATGATAGGATAAGTATGAAGGCAGATCAGACTTCAATTTCTTTAATACGATTCTTCTTAGTTTTAAGTATCCTTTCATTTCATTAAAAAGATTTAGACCTGCAAGGCAGATCTTAGGGCATAATACAAAATAAATACAAACAACAGGCCAATATTAAAAGAAAGAAACCTAATGGAAAGGTTAACATT
>NZ_JAHEBC010000145.1:0-3514 GCF_024642405.1 Algoriphagus sp.
CCAGTATCCAGCCAATCCATGTGCTGAAACAGTCAGATACATATTTTGAACAGCCATTGCTACGGAAGAAATTTCTTCCATCAATGGAATTCCTTCTGATCGCTTCATCAAGATTGCAATAACATGAGATGCTTTCTGAGGGTTGCTCAGGAATTTGTCATAAGTAGCTTCAATGAATGGTGTTCCATTCTTTTCGGCTCTCATCTTATACATTTCCGCTTGATATTTTCCGAAAGTTTTTAAGCCTTCTCCCTTGTAGACAATAAACCTCCAAGGTTGTGTTAGTTTATGTGTTGGCGCCCATCTAGCATTTTCAAGCATCTCTTCGATGATGCTGTCATCGATTGGGTCGTTCTCTTTAAATTGTGCGACAAACATGGATCTGCGTCCACGAATGATTTTGTTGACTTCTTCAATGTTGAAATCAGGTCTTTCCATGTTGATTGATTTTATTCTTTATCTCAAATCGAATAATGAAAGCTTAAAGTTCATTACTTAATGAGTTTTGTCAAGAATTCTCGAATATCCTTTGACAAGGCATCGAAATCTTCCTGATGGTTATACATCATGTGACCTGCCTCGTAGTATTTCATTTCTATTCTTTCCTGAGGAAAATTATGTCTAGCAAAAGTAAATTCCGCGTCAAAAAATGGAGTGATCAAATCATAATATCCATTGGCTACCATTACTTGCATCGCAGTATTTCTGTGCATCGCTTCACTTAATGATCTCGCAGTACTCACATAGCTCGGTTCCCAATAAGCACCATCTGGTACAGGTTTCCAATTCCAATTTCCTCCCATTGCTACTGCGGATGAATAATAAGGGCGATCCATTTCTACACCTAGCTCTCTTGTCATATAATCATTCCAAGTTGCCGTATATGCAGCTCCGGTCATATAACTACTAGGGTCTCCTAAAACCGGCCCTTCCGCAGCTTTATCAGTTTCTGTAGCCAAGTATCTCCCATCCAAGGTACCAATCGCTTTTCCTTGATCACGAAGAAGTTCCTTTTTAAATCGATGCATCAAAATCTGATTATCTGACTGAAGAATAAAATCTTTGTCCAAACCGGTGAAATAAACTAAACGATCAGCGATGTTGGATTTTTCTGCCTCACTTTGTTTTTCTCCCATGAACAAGGAGTTTAAATAATCACCATAAGCAAATTCTCTGGCTTCTTGTACAAAGGTTTCTAGTTCTTTCCCCTCTCCAGCTTTTTTGTGATACCAAGCTGTGGCAGCCATCGAAGGTAGGTAGGTAAAAAAAGATGTCAAATTATCTTCCCAAGAGGAGGAACCGGCATAATCCAAAGCTTGAGAAATTAAGATAATTCCATTGATCGCCATAGTTTGACCACCTCCTTCTAAAACTTCAGCGATTTTTGCAGCTCTGGTAGTTCCAAAACTTTCACCAGCAATAAACTTAGGTGCTTGCCATCTTCCGTGTTTTGTAACCCAAGTTCTCATAAATTGAGCAATAGATCTTGCATCTTCATTTAATCCCCAGAAGTCTTCATTTTTTCCAACTCCTTCTATTTGACTAAATCCTGTTCCAATCGGGTCAATGAAAACCAAATCGGTGATATCCAACAATGCTTGTGGATTATCGACAAAAGTATAAGGAGCAGATCCATCATCAATTGTTGCCTCACTATCTGTTTTTACCACCTTTGGCCCAAAGAATCCCATGTGCAGCCAAAAAGATGCAGATCCTGGGCCTCCGTTAAAAATAAAGGTTACCGGTCTTTTAGATGAGTCAACTCCAGTTCTGATATATGCTGTACTCCATAATCCAGCTGTAACTTCTCCTTTTGTATTTCGAAGAAAAGTTTCACTAACAACTGCTTTATAGTCAACTCTCTGCCCATTAAAAGTTCCGGACATTGCTTTCTCAAACTTCAGGGGATCTCTCGTGACTTCTTTTGATTCTGGGTTTTCATCTTGGGCAATTGCAACGAAGCTGAAAGAAAAGAGTATTGCAAAAATCGAAAGAATCGTTTTCATATTTGGTGGTTTTAAGATTCTAAAATATACTTTATTTGGATATAAGCCTTTCAACAAGTAAAAATCCCAAAGTAGCTAAGAATAAGTTTGGACCTAGTTTTAGGCCACTTCGGTCTGCCGTCACCTGTCTGCCGTCTTTTATAACAAAGAAATTAAGTCAACTGACATCATTGAGAATAATAATCAATTTTAATAATTGAAGGCAAGTTTCATTCCTCCATACCAATTCCTTGTTGGGGCGGGCTGGTAATACCTTCCTCCAAATGGATTAAGATCATTCCCCAGCGAATAGCTTTCATCCAGTAAATTATCAATTCCTGCAAAAGCTTCCAGTTCCCAAGCTTTTCCTATCCACTTTGCCCAGCCAAACCGTAAGTTGACCAAATTATAGGCATCTTGATATACCGTATTGGCATCATTCAAAGGAATTCCATCGGTGAATTGATGGGTCAAATTCAAATAAAAACCAAGGGATGTTCGTAGATCAACTCTACTGACCAAAGTGTTTGGTGAAACTCCGGTAAGATCATTTCCTGAATAGTCGTTATCCTGTTTTTGATAATCTTTAAATGTAAAGTAGTGACCCGTAAAAGCTGTTCCGATTTTCAGATCTTGAAAAAGACCTTGATTGTTTTGAAGGATTGCATAATCAGCACCTAACTCAATTCCTTTTTGATCTGTGGCTCCTGCATTTCTGAAAAGTACAACTCCTTGTTCATTGGTGTAAGTTGTGATCGTTTGTTTCAGCTGGAAATAGAAGGCGGTAGCTTCGATATTCAATCGGTCTTTTCCAAGTCGGTATCCAAGTTCCGTGTTTAGGCCTTTTTCAGCCTCCAAATCCAAATTTAAACTACCTTCATTCGTTCTTACTTCATCAATGGTGGGAGGAGAGAATCCACTACTCAAGCTACTGAACAATGATGAAAATTGATTTAGCTGATAATTGAATGCCAACCTTGGTACTACAATCGGATCGAATTTTCTGCTTTGTAATCCCAAGGGACCTCCAGAAGCATCAACTTGCCGATCAATTTCAAAACTTGAGAAATTCTCGCTGAGTCCAATAGTAACGAGTAGCTTTTCAGATCCTTGCCACTCTGCTTGCTGGAAAAGGAATCCCTGAGTTGCCCGAAGTTTATCTGCAAATCGTATGGTATCGGCTACACCACCTCGATTCCCGAAGTTTTGTGCGTCCGTAAAGCTAGTTTGGTATTCAGCACCCGCGATAACCCTTAATTCTTTTCCGCCTAACTCGGTGTCAAAGACAAATTTTGTTCTTCCGCCAAAACCAAAACCCAATTCCTTTTTATAATCCAGATTGAAAGGATTTTCAAAATCATTGGTATTCAAATAGACAACTGTATTGTTTTTAACTTTTTCAGAAAACTTATATAAGTGAGCAAAAGAAGCAAATACTGATTGTTGAGAAATTGAAGCGTTTTGTTCGACTGATCCGGGCCTTGCTTGTGTTGGATCAGCTGCAAGTTGGTCAGCGTTCAGACCTCCTG
>NZ_JAHEBC010000145.1:3524-9513 GCF_024642405.1 Algoriphagus sp.
ATTCAAATCCGAAATCAAGAGCTGGGTTCTGATTTCCTGATTTTCAGAAACAGGAAAATAACCTCCTAGCTGAAAAACTTTCCTGTCCATAGCAGATTGCTCTCGGTATCCATCTGATTTTTGTTGAACATAAGCAGCATCGAATCCACCCTTTCCAATTTGTTGGGATAATCCTAGTCTGAATCGGGTCATGCCAAAGCTTCCTGCTGAAAAATCGGTGCTTACTCTTCCACCATTGGGATCTGCCTTGCTTGCCAAACTTACAACTCCACCATTTCCTGCTCCATAAATACTCCCTGAGGGTCCTTTAATTACCTCTGCAGTTCTTATGTTGCTAAGGTCTAATAAATTTAAAGCGGTGGTGCCATCCGGAGAAGTAAAAGGAACTTCATTCCAATAGACTTTCACATTTCTAACTCCGAAAGGAGCTCTGAGCGAACTCCCTCGAATCGAAATTCTATAAGAGGCTGGGGCTCGTTCTTCAATCCGAATACCGGGTTTGGTATTGAAAGAATTCACGATAGAGGTTTCATTGAACCGATTGAAATCACGTTCTGAAATGACAGAAATGGAAGCTGATTGTTCCAAAATTGGTCTTTCTGATTCGAATGCAGAGACTGTAACGGTAGCTAGGTTTAATGTGCTTGGGATGAGTAGAATTTCATAATTCCCAGGGCCAAAGTTATTCTCTAAAGTCTCATAGCCTTCCAAAGCAAAAGAAACCAAAATGGTATTGCTTTCAGGAACTGAAATGTTCCCGTCAGTATCTGTCCTGAGGATAGGCTGACCGGCAGCTTTTACTCTCACATTTTCCAAAGGTAAATTTGAGTTGCCATCGACAACTCTGAAATTAATCTGTGCGCTTAAGTGGAAGCTTAAAAGAAATAGAAGTAGGGTGATTACTTTTTTCATATAGGAAAAATAACATGAATCTTGCAGACTAAAGTCAGATTCCTTTTCAAAGGTTTATTTGATGTTTGATAAATAGTTATTAGAGTATTAAATGGAATAAAATGAGCCAAGTAAAAGAGATAGTATCAGAGCAAATACCATGAGTTAATCTTTTTTTTAGAGAAACTATCTAAAACTTTTTGTAAAAATTTCATTAATATTCGAATCCGAATTCGCTTTAAGTATCAAGAAATAGAACTAATGAAAAAATATATTTGGCCAGCCTTATTGCTGGGATTGACATTTTGCCAAGAAAAAGGCGCTCCAATCGCTCCTGTAGAACCAGTTCCTGCTCCTCGTCAGATTGCCTGGCAAGAGCTCGAGTATTACGGTTTCCTGCATTTTAACATGAACACTTTTTCTGATCGGGAATGGGGATTTGGAGATGAAAAACCTGAGCAATTTAATCCAACTGAGCTCGATGCCAGACAATGGGCAAGAGTTGCGAGCGAAGCTGGAATGAAGGGCTTGATCATTACCGCAAAACACCATGACGGGTTTGTACTTTGGCCATCGGCTTATACGGAGCACTCTGTCAAAAACAGTCCTTGGAAAGATGGGAAAGGTGATTTGATCAAAGATTTATCAGAAGCATGTAAAGAATATGGATTGAAATTCGGGATTTATTATTCGCCTTGGGATAGAAATCATCCGGATTATGGCAAGCCGGAATACATCACATATATGAGAAATCAATTGACTGAATTGCTCACTAATTATGGGGAGATTTTCGAAGTTTGGTTTGATGGGGCAAATGGAGGCGATGGCTACTATGGCGGTGCTAATGAAACTAGAAAAGTAGATAAATTGACTTACTACCAATGGCCAGAAGTGTATGAATTGGTAAGAGAATTACAACCAAATGCGGTTATGTTCAGTGATGGCGGACCTGATGTGAGATGGGTTGGAAATGAGCATGGAGAGGCTTTCGAAACCAATTGGGCAAATTTGATGCGGGATTCTGTGTATGCAGGAATGCCCGATTATCCACAGAAATATGCTCCAGGTCAGGAATTTGGAACGCATTGGGTTCCGGCAGAAACTAACGTTTCCATCCGTCCAGGATGGTATTATCATACCTATGAGGATCACCGAGTGAGAAGCTTAGCAAATCTGGTGGATATCTATTATAACAGCATTGGTAGAAATACCTCTTTACTGATCAATTTCCCTATTGATACACGAGGATTGATTCACGAAAATGATGAGGCAGCCATTTTGAAATTGGCAGATAAAATCGAGGAAGATTTCGCAGTGAATCTTGCCGCACAAGCGGTGGTCTCAGCTTCTGAGGAACGGGGTTCGGATTTTATAGCCGAAAACGTTCAAGATGAGGATTATGAAACATTCTGGTCAGTTCCAGATGGGCAAAAATCAGGAAGTCTGGAAATTGATTTTGGGAAGCCCACTATTTTCAATCGTCTTTTGATTCAGGAATACGCCCCGCTGGGTCAACGAATAAAAGCTTTTTCATTGGAAAAAGAAGTGAATGGCAATTGGGAAAAAGTAACTGAAGCCACGACGGTTGGACATAAGCGGATTTTGAGATTCCCTAATGAAGAAGCCCAAAAAATCCGAGTTAATTTCTTGGACACTAAGGATGTTCCGGTGATTTCTGAAATTGGTATTTACCATGCTCCAAAATTATTGTTACCCCCGAGTACGAAGAGATCCACCTCCGGTGAAGTTACTTTGACTGCTCCGGATACAAATTTGGAACTGTATTACACTTTGGATGCAAGTACACCTACCAAAGAAAGTCAGGTGTATTCTGTCCCAATTCCAATATCCAAAGCCACCACCTTAATGGCTAGCTCTTACGATCCTTCTACTGACAAAATGAGTGATCCCCTTCGTTTGGATCTTGATTTGCCAAAAGGCACCTGGAAAGCCATTGAAGATGAAAATTCCAGAGCAATTGACGAAAACACAAACAGCTATTTTACCAGTAAGAATGGAATGCTGACTATCGACCTGGGAGAGTCTATCGAAATTCAAGGATTTAGTTATATGCCGATGCAGGCAAGGTACCCAAGTGGAATCATAACCAATTTCCAATTTGAGGTGAGTGAAAATGGGACAAGCTGGAAAACTGTTGCTTCAGGCGAATTCTCAAATATTGTGAATAGCCCAATTGAGCAATTGGTTCGATTTGAGCCGGTGACTGCCAAGTTTATTCGTTTGAAATCCGCCAAAACAGCGGATGGAAATGGAGCAACTTTCGGAGAAGTTGGTGTCTTAACAAAATAGTCAAACAGGTAAGAATGGATTTTAGTCCGTTTAGGCAAAAAGAGTAGATTTTCAAGACCTTTTTGGTTACATTATTTGCCCGATTTAACCTTACCCAAAATAATAGATTTATGAATAGAAGAATTGCCCTGAGGCATCTGGCTTTGATTTCAGGAGGATTAGCATTTATTCCTTCCTGTGATTTCAGTTCAGATGATATCCTCTCAGCTTATAAAAATCTTAAAATTACCCAGTCCCAAAAGCAACTACTTGGGAATATATCCAATGTCATTATTCCCGCAGGAGAAATAAAAGGTGCCCTAGATATCGAAGTGCCTGATTTTATTTTGGTCATGGTAAATGACTGCATGGATTCTGAGCAACAAACTCTTTTTACTACAGGCATAACTGCATTTCCAGAATTTGCAAAGGGTTTTTCTTCTTTGGGTAATAAAGAGAAAGAAGCGATCATTCTTTCAGGTCAGAAACTCGAAGGAGATGAAACTGAAGCAGGTGCTAATAACAAAGCAATTTCATTTTTCCTGAATACCACTAAAAGATTTACAATTCAGGGCTATATGGCTTCTGAATACATCCAATCCGAAGTAATTCCTTACTCACTCATCCCGGGAGCATACAATGGTTCCGTTTTGATTTCGGATATCCAAAAACCCAGAATCAATGGCTAATTTAAATATCAGAAACAAACAAGAACGGACGTACGAAGCCATTGTCATCGGATCTGGAATCAGTGGTAGCTGGGCAGCAAAAGAATTATGCGACCTTGGCGTAAAGACCCTAATGCTGGAGCGTGGTAGAAATGTGGAGCATATCAAAGATTACCCTACTACCAATATGCTTCCCTATGAGTTTGAGCATCGAGGACAAATTACACAAGCTGAAAAAGATGCGAATCCGGTGGTCAGTAAGTGTTATGCCTTTCGTGAAGATGCCAAACATTTCTTTGTCAAAGATGCTGAGCATCCTTATGTACAGGAAAAGCCATTTGACTGGATCCGTGGCTATCAGGTAGGAGGAAAGTCTTTGCTTTGGGCGAGACAAGTGCAGCGTTGGTCAGACTTTGATTTTGAAGGACCGGCTCGTGATGGCTTCGCAGTGGATTGGCCGATTCGATACAAAGACATTGCGTCTTGGTACAGTCATGTAGAAAAATTCGCAGGAGTTTCAGGAAATAAAGATGGACTTCCAAATTTGCCGGATGGAGAGTTTTTGCCAGGATATGATCTGAATATTGTTGAAAAACATTTCCAGGAGCAATTGAAAAAGAACTATGGCAATGATCGCCACATGATTTCTGCCCGATGTGCCCATATTCATGGAAATGCTGATTTTTATGCGCAGCAAGGCCGTGCCATGTGCCAAAATAGGAATCTTTGCCAGCGAGGATGCCCTTTTGGAGGGTATTTTAGTTCAAATTCTTCTACGATACCTTGGGCTTTAAAAACAGGGAATTTGACGCTTAGGCCAGATTCGGTAGTTCATTCCATTATTTATGATGAGGAACTTGGCAAAGCCACTGGCGTTAGAATCATTGATGCGCATAGTAAAGAAATGGAGGAGTTTTATGCACCTGTGATTTTCTTGAATGCTGCAGCTTTGAATTCCAATTTGATTCTTTTGAATTCTACTTCTTCTCGCTTCCCAAATGGATTAGGGAATGATAGTGGCTTACTTGGGAAATATGTGGCATTCCACAACTACAGGGCTGGTGTTTCTGCCCAACATGAAGGTCACTCGGAGTACACTACTTCTGGTGGGAGACCTACAAGTGGTTATTTCCCTAGATTCCGAAACCTATATAAGCAAGAGACAGATTTCCTTCGTGGCTATGCGGCAGGATTCTCTGCAAGCCGAGGAGTTAGGCCAAATACTGAAGGTGTCGGGATGGAGCTGAAAGAAAACTTACTTAATCCTGATCAATACGGTCCATGGTATGTAGGCTCACATATGATGGGAGAGACCATTCCAAAGGAAAGCAATTATGTGACTTTGGATCCGAACTTAAAAGATCCTTATGGCATGCCTCAGCTGAAGATTAGCGTCGATTATGATGATAATGACGAGAAAATGGTGAAGGATTATTTGGAACAGATGACAGAGATGTTTGAGAAAGCAGGCTTTACCAATATAAGAACCAGAGATGATCATAGAGCTCCTGGTTTAGATATCCATGAGATGGGAGGAGTAAGAATGGGTAAAGACCCAAAAACTTCCCTGTTAAATGCCAATCATCAGCTGCATGCCGTGCCGAATGTATATGTCACTGATGGAGCAAGTATGACTTCCACTTCCACACAAAACCCTTCCTTAACCTATATGGCTTTTGCGGCGAGAGCAGCACATCATGCGGTTTCTGAAAGCAAGAAGTAAAGTCAGAAGGATTAAGTGAGAAGTCTGAAAGTAAAGTCAGAAAGCTGAAAATGGAATAAAAGTCATTTCGACTGAAGCTTGCGGAAGGAGAAATCTCTAAATGTTAATAAATTATAAAAATCCCTCCTGGAAGCGATTCTGGGAGGGTTTTTAATTTTTAAGCCCGAAGCTTCAATTGATTTTAAATCCTAATTTGTAAGTTCATGGCTGGGTATTAAAGGGTCAAAACGTTAGAAAAGTATAAGAGAATACTATGTAAAACAAACATCCTATTTCAATTATGTGGAATTTGACATCACTCATTTTTCTTTCAATATTGTTTGCTCTAAGTGATCCAAAAGATTCTGTCTATATTTTATTAGATAATTGTCAAAATTGGGGTCAATCAGATATATGGGCAAATAAAGATCACTTTACT
>NZ_JAHEBC010000470.1 GCF_024642405.1 Algoriphagus sp.
CATTTAATTGCCCAGTATAAGGTTCTCTCATCAGCTTGAGATGTGGTCCCAAGATTTCCTCCCTATCCACAATATTCAATAATGGATCCCAGTCATAGGTGTGTTTAAATTCCCTAGGTGTTGTAATCAGCAAAGTATCACAATCTATTTTCTCTGGTTTGTATTCCAGAATATATTTCTTCAAGAGTCCTGTATCCTTTATTAAAACTGGTTGGTTTTTGTCTTTATTTACTTTATTTAAAACCTTATTTACCAGTTCTTTAGGTTTATTCCAGTAATCTATATATTTAAGTAATTTTTTATAACCACCTTTTCCAAAAGTTCTGGATTTATCAAAAAATAAAGGAGGATCGATCATGATCAAATTAACCTGCTCACCAGCCTGAATCAGCTGTTTTGCAATCTCAAAAGAGACAACATTCCCAATGGAATAGGATAAAACTCGGTATGGACCCTCGCTTTGAATTATTTTTATTTCTTCCAAACACAGGCTTGCTACCTCCTCAATATCTTTGGGAACCGATTTCTTAATCAGATCAGGACTTACAGATAAAACACTATATACAGGATATTCTCCCGGTAAATGCCTGGTAAGTTGACTATAAACCGTTTCGTAGTAAAACTCACTATGTATACAGAAAACCGGTAGTTTACTTCCTGTCGTTTTAATTGGAATTATTCTCTTTAGAGATTTTGAGCCAAAATCAACTAAACTCTTTTTATTTTCTATTTTACCTGCAATCTCTTCAATGCAATCCTCTATATTTATAGGCTCATTAAAGGTATAAGTCGAATTCAGCTCTTTTTCTACCTGACTCCACTCAAAATCGGAGCCTCCATTTTTTTGAAAACTATCCCTTACCCCGATCAATTTTTGGCTTAGATATTTCTCCCAAACCTTCAGAATTTCTAATTCAAGCGTGTTTTCAGGCCTTGAATATTCCTCATGATGAATGGACTTGACCAGCGACTCTACCGTAGAATAGCGTAAAAATTGAGCAGGCGTTACTTTAATCCCAATGTCTCTGCATCTTGCGATAATTCGGATGCTCTGTAATGAATTCCCTCCCAACTCATTAAAATCTTTGTTGACAGGAACTTCCTCTACTCCCATTACATCTGCCCAAATACCTGCTACCTGCCTCTCTAGATAGGTAGATGGCACTTTTGATGCAGTAGAACTTGCTTTTGGCTTGGTAAGTGCAATCCCCTTTAAAGCATTCAAATCTACTTTTCCATTGGGTAATAATGGGAATTCCTTCAAAATCAGAGTTATGTCCGGAACCATGTAGCGAGGTAAATTCTGACGGAAATATTCCCCCAAATCCTCTTCCCTTAATTTCACATCTGATTTAATTGCTAAAATTATTTGGGGATCAGATTCTTCACTGACCAATGCTAATGCTGAACTGACTTTTGGGTATCGTTGAGCTAATTCTTGAATTTCGGTTAACTCAACTCGATGCCCACGGATTTTTACCTGATTATCCTCTCTTCCAAGGTATTCAAGCAATCCATCTTTCTGAATCCGAACTAGATCTCCAGTCCTATAAATCTTGTTCCAATGCTCTGAAAATGGGTTTTCAAGGAATTTTAAAGTTGTATCGCTCTCTGATAAATAGCCATTGGTCAGTCCAGCTCCTGCAATGCAGAGTTCACCGGGAATGCCTGTAGGACTTAATTTCTGATTTTTATCAAGAACATAGGCTAAAGTATTTGAAGTGGCTAAACCAATCGGAACTCTATGAAAAGAATCTCTAGTTTTCAATTCTTGAACCGTACACCAAACAGTCCCTTCAGTTGGGCCATATTCATTAAAAAGCCTGGTTTTTGGATGCCTTTCAAAGTGCGTTTTTATCAATTCGTTTGGAAACTCCTCTCCTGCCAAAATTACTCCCTTTAAAGAATCACATGCTTTGCCACTTCCCTGCAATAAGGTTTGATAAAGGGAAGGAAGCATAAGCGTATGACTGACTTCCTCCCTACTTAATATGGAAGAAAGTGCAGCGGTATCCAGAGTTTCATTTTGCTGGGTGATTACTAATTTACTCCCGGTACATAAAGACCAAAAGATCCCCGCAACAGAGCTATCGAAGGAAAAAGAGGATACCAATAAAAATGAAGTTGGTGACTCCTTATAATAGGCTTTTCTCGCTGCTACTGATGAGAATAAATTAGAATGACTAACCAATACTCCTTTAGGTTTATTGGTACTGCCTGAGGTGAAAATAAGGTATGCGTTTTCGCTTTTATCTGAGTTTTTATCTAATTGATTTTCATTATTTTGACTATAATCAAGTGAATCAATTTTTATAATATTAAAATTATCGATTATTGATTTTTTGGAATCAACCAAACTACGATGAGTAAGAACATAATTAGCGCCAGATTCCTGGAGATATTGGAGAATTCTTTGATCTGGATAGTCAGGATCCAAAGGCAAATAAGCTCCCCCAAATCTCAAAATAGCAAGAATGGAAACCAAAAAATCCACAGACCTTTCCATGTAGATTCCTATTGGTTGATTTGGGTGGGTAGATCGTTTTCTTAATTCATTAGATATTATTCTACTTCTTTTATCAAG
>NZ_JAHEBC010000146.1 GCF_024642405.1 Algoriphagus sp.
TGATATGGGGATTTTTCCATTGGAATTAAAACTTTCTGAAAAAAGACGTGAAAAACTCGTACAGGAATTTTCGGAATCGTTTTTATCGGCCAGTAATTATGGTGAAAATATCCGCCTTTTAAACCCAGATGCCTTAATATTTTCTGAAGAGGAAAATTCAAAAGAGACTTTGGTTGAAGCAAAAGGATATTTGATTTTTGTTAATGATAAAACAGGTTTTCTTTTCACTCTATATTTATTGGAGCCTTACCAACTAGGATCTCCCATTTCAAAAGAAAATATTCAGCTGGCCTTTCTTGATTTGATTAATGAAATCCCTGAACTGATAAATGAAAGGATTACCGAACGGGAAAAGGTTTTTAAAAACTCTCCAGAATTTATTTTAAGGCAAATGCTCTCTGGAGAGATCAATTCTTCTGATCCTTCAGAACCAATACATGTTGCATTCGGAACATTTCCCGGTGAATTCCTAATCTCCTTTCCAAGGCCTTACACGGTTAAGGATAAAGGAAAAATAAGCTTCACAGGTGATGAGTTGGTCTTGCGATCTGAAGGTTCAGTGGTTTTTGAAAATCAATTAATCTTAGAAGGCGGATTTACTGAAACCCATCCCTTTGATAAGCTCCCTGGAAATTTCAATGCTGAAAAAGTACTAAGGCTTTCAAATATTGAGAAGAATGCCCAAGTAATGCAGGAAAAGGTCTTTTTGCAAACAGACCGAAAGCATTATCTAAGGGGTGAAACTTTATTTTTTAAAGCCAACATGATTTATGCAAATCCTCTTTTGGCACCAGAACTCAGCAAAGTCCTTCATGTAGAAATTTTGGATACTACCGGCTACCAGGAATATCATCAAGTTTTTCCGATTACAGCTGGAAAAGCTTTCGGATCTATTTTTTTACCAGTCGATCTCAATCAGGAAAACTACTTATTAAAAGCTTATACCTCCTGGAGCCTCAATTATGGAAATGAAACTTATTTGCCTATACAAATTCATGACCCAAGTTTAAAACCATCTGTTTCATTGCCAGAACAGTCATCAATCGGGGTGACGATCTTTTCAGATAAGCAGAATTATGGCCCTGAAGAAAAAGTGAATTTGAATATCATGGTTAGAGATGCGAATGGAAAACCCTTAGCATCAGATTTAGCAATTCGGGTTTTGGATCTTGATCAGGCAGTTCCAATTCCATCCCCAAGTTCAATTCAAGAGGATTTTACGTTGCCTTCAGTCCCGACGGAATTGGAGTTAGCATCTTTCACTTTTCCTTTAGAAACAAGATTTACTGTTCATGGAGAGATTAAAGACCAAAATAACAAACCTACTCAAGGGGAAGTGACGGCTTTGATCAATGGCTTAGAAAATATGGAAAAATATAAAGTGGGTAGTGACGGTGAGTTTTCCATTCCAAACTTAAGCTTTGAAGGAGATTTTGAAATTGCTGTTCAGGCGAGGGATGAAAAAGCTTTGCCAATCCGAAAGGTCACGCTTGAAATTCAGGATTTCCAGATCTCAAAAAATGTGGCTGAATTCAATTTTCCAGAATTATCAATTACAAAAACCCCATCGCTTACAGCCCAAGAAATTCAGGCAAATATGGAACAAGGTGAAATCTTATTGGATGAATTTGTGATAGATGAAGAAAAGTCAGACCCAGTTGGCCCCATGATTTATGGGCTAGCTGATAATACGGTCGACCCAGCAGATTTACAATTGAATGGATCAACTTCTCAATTTATTTACCTACTAGCAGGACAAGTTGCAGGCATGAGTGTGACAGGGAATCCACCATCCATTAGATTTAGAAATGGTGGTGAGCCTTTAGTTATGATTGATGGTGTTCCAATCAACCCACCTACCGGATCAATATTAGGAGGCGGCGGTGCTTCTTCCAGAACTGCCACTGATGTATTGGCAGGAATAAACGTATTTGCGATAGAAAGGGTCGAAGTCATTAAAAGAACTGTCTCCATGCTTGGGGAAGGCGGAAGAAATGGCATTATCTCCATTTTTATGAAATCTGGAGCTGCACTGAAAGAAGCCCAAGAAGCAATGTCAAATAGTTTTACCCCGATCAAACTATCAGGTTTCCCAACTCCAAGGAAGTTTACAGAAGTCATGGAGGAGCAAAAACTTAATCCTCTTTTAAGGAGTTTAAAACCTACCCTCTATTGGAACCCTGAAGTAATTACAAATACCGAAGAACTTTCTCAAAAGGTACAATTTCAAAGCTCAAAAACCGGTGGCCCTATGTGGGTTGAGATAAAAGGTATTTCAGCAGATGGACAACCGATTGAAGGAAGATTCGTCATAAATAAAGAATAGAATATTTTTCAAACCTTGAAACTTATTAGTTTAGCATTAATATGAAATCAGTAATATCAATAATATTTCTTTTGTTCGGAATCCAATTTTTGGTTCTAGCGCAAAGCGGTACAATAACCGGAATTGTAAAGGACGCCGAAACTGGAGAAACACTTCCTTTTTGTAATGTTTTCGTGAACAATACAACAATTGCGACGGTAACGGATATGAATGGGGAATACACACTGGAAAATCTGGAACCCGGATCCCTAGAAATTGGATTTTCTTTTATCGGTTACATCGCCGAGACTAAAAAAGTGACTTTAAATCCAGGGGGAATCTCCACTGTAAATTTAAATATGGAGCCCTTTGCTCAGGAACTGAGTGATGTGGAAATCAAAGCCTCAAGAGACAAGTCTTGGGAAAGAGATTTAAGAAAATTTGAAAATCTTTTCTTGGGCAATGACGACGTTGCAAGCAAGTCCAGCATTGAAAATCCATGGGTGATCGATTTCCCGGAAAGTGAGGAGAAAAATACTTTTGTAGCATCCGCAGATATTCCTTTAGAAATCACAAATAACTATTTAGGATATAAAATCACATTTAACCTTCAGGATTTTTTTGATTCCCCAACTAATTACCGAATTGCAGGTGCGGCTAGATTCGAAGAAATGATTCCTGAGACAGAAGATCAAAGAAGCACTTGGGAAAATAATCGAGCAGAGGTATATCAAAAATCACCGATGAATATGTTCCGGGCGATGATTACCGGAGACCAAGAAAAAGAAGGGTTTTTCCTTTATGGAGACAAAGCTGGGGGATCTCCCTCCATGAACATGCGTTCAGATATTTTTGCAAATGAATTAGGAAAATCAGTGGTACCTTATCAACCAGACAATTTGGTTACTCCTGCTCCAAATAAGCCTGAAGAGTACCTAATCACAATGAAAGGTAGAATTGAGATTCATTATCAAAAAGGATACTCTCAGGTAAATACTTACAAAGATGCTCCATACCCGGTTTCCTGGCTTGAAGTAAATAAAGGTATTGTTCGTGTAAAGGAAAATGGGATGGTCCTCAATCCCCAGGATTTAGTTTTTTCGGGAGACATGGATCGCAAAAGAATTTCTACTCTTTTGCCTTTAGATTATGATGCGGAAAAAGCAATTCAGCTACAAAACTTAGATAGGACTGCCGCCAATTTTCAAGAAAAGGTCTACCTACACACAGATAAGCCCTATTATTACGCTGGAAATCAAATCTATTTGAAAGCTTACTTTAATTATGGAAATCCATATTTAAGAGATCAATTGAGTAAAGTTCTTCATGTCGAGGTAATCAACCAAAATAGAGACATCGTTTTAGAGAAAAAGCTTCCGGTTCGAGATGGATTCGCAGTTGGTAATTTTTATTTGCCAGATACGCTCTCCCAGGAAAATTACTTCCTAAGAGCTTATACCAATTGGCAGAAAAATTATGGGCCAAATCACTATTTCGTGGAACCGCTCAGTATATTAAATCCATTTCAAAGGATAGTAGAATTTGAGGCGAGGCCACTTCCAGATCCTAAAGGAATATCATTAAAAGCAGATAAGGAATCTTACGGTAAAAGAGAGAAAGTCACTTTGACGATCAAAACGCTATCTGATAAACAAATGCCTTTAGCATCAAATTTATCTGTTGCCGTTTTAGACCAAAGTCAGATCGTCCCAATTGAGACGGCTTCAGATATACAAAGCTCACTTAAACTAGAGACAATTCCAGAAACAATAGGCTTGGACAGGTTCTCATACCCTGTTCAAAAGTCCCTCTCCCAAGAAGGTTTTGTGGTGGATGATAAAGGAAAACCGACCTCTTCTCTTGTCACTGCTTTTGTCAATGATTTTCAGGGAATGGTGGACTTGGAATCTAATAGAGACGGAGAGTTTACCATGGAAGAAATGGATTTTTATGGTCCAATGAAATTAGCTTTTCAGCCAACTGACAAAAAAGGAAACCCTGCCGGAACTGTCAAATTAATTGATGAACTCAAAGCACCAGTTACACTACCAACAAACGCCTATTTCCCAAAAAAAGAAACGGTTTCTACCTCCATTTATCCAAAAGTAGAAGAGCAGCTGGATGATGAAAATTTGGTTGAGGAGGAAAAGGAAGAAGCCAAGGATGAAAAAAAAGCTATTTATGGCACGCCAAATTATATCGTTCCAGGCGATAAGTTGATGGCAACTGGTAATTCTGTTGATTTGGTCAACAGCTTAGCCGGAAATGTACCCGGTATGCGGGTAACATTAGCTGGCGCAAGTGGTCAGCAGCAAATCAGACTTCGAGGTGGTGGTGCCTCAGTAGGCGGAAGTTTAGAACCAATAGTTATGGTCAATGGAGGAATTATGGTTCAAACCGGAGCTACCACTGCGGCTGATAATTTGAGAAGTATTAATGTTAATGACATAGAACGAGTAGAGGTGGTAACCAGAACTGTATCGATGCTTGGTGATCAGGGACGAAATGGTGTGATTGCTGTCTATCTAAAAGAATATGATCCAAATGCAGTCGATCAACTACTAGCAGGAAAAGGTTTAAATACATTCACAATAGATGGATATGCTTCCTATAACCCCATTTATGAAGTTGATTATTCTCAAGAAAATGACCCAGAATCCATTGACCAAAGACAAACTCTTTATTGGAACCCATATTTGGTAACTGATGAAAATGGAACTGTTACGATCACATTTTACACCAATGACAATGCTGGGCCAATGACAGTTTCGGTTAAAGGATTGGGAGTGAATTATCAAGGTTTATCCGGTACTTTCACCATCAATGCCAAATAATGGCGAGTGCTAAAAGGAATTCTTTAATATTGAGCATGAACCGAATCATTTTGTTGCTGGTATTAATGATCAGCTCCATTTCTTTGAAGGCCCAAACAAGCATAGGGATTAGAGGAGGGTATTCCACATCTTCATTCTCCTATATTCCGGCATTAAATATTAGGAGTATTTCGGTAGATGGATTATCCTCTCCAACTTTTGCTTTCGTCGTAGAGCATTTCAATGCAAAGAATGCAGGGATTGAAGTTAATTTTCAGTATTTATCCACTGGATTTAATCAAACTATTGAAGATACAGAAGGAGTAATTTCTACGAATGAAACTAAATTGAATTATTTAAAAGTACCAGTTCTGGCAAGTTTCTATGTGGGCAGATCTGGAAGGTTTCAGATTAAATTCGGACCCCATTTAGGGTATTTGCTAAGTGCAGATGATGTGCAAAGAGAAATCACTGGCTCTAATCCTCCCGAAATCCCTACTTATGGAGGCGTGGATGATGATCCCAAAAAACTGATGTACGGATTATCCGCTGGGGCAGGAATTGGTAAACTATTTGGAAAGAGCACTATTTCAGGAGAAGTCAGATTTGGATATGAATTCACAAATCCTGAATCTCAGGAAAGGATTTTTGACTTGAACTTTACGACCTTGGAATTCTCTCTAGCGTATCTGTTTAGGATAAGAGATTCTAAAATTGAACTAATGAAAAATTAAGAGCGTCTTTCGTTCTTTATTTTCATAAGCATTTTATTTTTTAAAGGTCCTTTGTCATATATTCTTTGACTAGTTCGACTAACCTATGTAAATGAATCGCAAGCAGCTAGATCTTCTACTAAAAACCTATCATCGTGAGGCCTATATCTGGGCAAGACAATGTTGTGCCTTTGATGATGAAATGGCAAAAGATGTACTGCAACAGGTTTATTTAAAAATTCTGGAAGGGAAAGCAAAGTTAATGGAAATAGATAAAGCTAAAACCTGGCTTTTCTCCATCATCCGGTATACTTCGATTGACCAACTCAGGAAATCAGGAAAGTTTCTTTCGCTGGAGGATTCTTTTGAGATTGAGGACATTCCGGATGAAATAGATCAGACCGATTATCAAGGCTTGATCAAGAAATTGCCTAAGATGCAGCAAGAGGTATTATTGATGGTGTTTTATCATCAAATGACCATCGAACAAAGTGCCGAAGTATTGCAAATCGGCCTCGGAACCGCAAGGACTCATTATGATCGCGGTAAAAAGAAACTCAAAGAAATCATTACAAAAACCCAAATACAGGAGCAACATGGAAGATAACGCAGAACTGAAAAGGTTTTTTGAAAATATGAAAGAGCAGGATCGTGAATTAGACATTCCTCCTTTTCCAAGCTATCAAACCAAGAAATTTAATTTCTGGATCCCTGCAGGGATTGCAGCATCCTTAGCTTTGCTAGGGTTGATTATGAATGAACCACAACCCATTCCTGAAGCACCTAGAGAAGTGTTGATCATCACGCTTCAAGAAGGTGAAAACAATGAACAAGAGTTTGTCATCGAGGAGAAAGCTTATTTGGATGTGTGGGAATCCCCCACCGCTTCATTATTAACAGACTACTAAACCAACTATATTATGAAATACTTATTAATTCTCTTTTTCATCCTAAGTGCAGGCATAGCCCACGGTCAAGTCGCTACTTCTATTGGCCCAGGTCAGGACATCTTTCAAAGAAACCTTTATTCTGCAGATAAAGTAATGGGAATGCGAGAAGAACTAAAATTAAGTGAGGCTCAGGTCTCAAACATTAAAAAAGCTTACAGCAAAAATGCAGCTGAATTCAGCACGCTCAAATGGGACTTGGATGAGGCCACGGTACGATTGAAAAACCTACTCGACTCTCCAAAAATCGATCAAGTTGCGGTACAAAAGCAAATGGATAACGTGCTGAAGTTAGAGAACCAGTTAAAGAAAATGCAATTAGATAATTTGGTTGCTATCAAAAATGAATTAAACGAGGAGCAGCAAGAGATTTTACAAAAAAACGCAGTGTTCGTAGTAAGAGGAGTTGGGTCTATCAATGGAGTTCGTGGGATTACGACAACTTCCGGGAATGCAACCAGCCTTAAAGGAAGTAACTTAAGGGTTGGCCAACCTTCATCTTCAGGCTATACAATGACTTGGGATGAAGATAAAGTTGCTTCAGGCAAAAGTGCCTATAGTCCAAAAGTATCCGTAATGGTGGCCGGATCAAAAGATAATACTCAACCTCTATTTTATATTGATACCAAAGATGGATTGAAACAGTTAGAAGACTTTATGGATATAAATCCGTTAGAAATCCAAAGTATGGAAGTCTTCAAAGGAGAAAAAGCGATCGAGAAATTTGGTGAAAAAGCTGAAAACGGGGCAATTGTTATTAAACTTAAAAATGAGCCTAAATAAAATAAAGCGTTATAATTAGATCAAAAAAGGAGTCTGATTTCTCGGACTCCTTTTTTTGTTGGTTAGAATTACGTCTTAATCCAAAAACTTCCAGCTGGCTTTATGATCTTTCTTTAATGGATTGCCAGTCACCTTGGCTCGAAGGATTTCGATAGGCATTGCATTTTGACTCATAATCAGGTCATGAAATTCTTTCTCTCCCATTTTACCGGAATTTACTACTTCATCTCTCAAAGAGTAAATCTCCAACGCCCCCATCATGTAGGCGATTTGATATAATGGTCCATATCGACCCTCGAAAGATCTCCTCACTTCTGCTTCGGCATTGGCTGGCTCATGCCCTACTTTATCTACCAATAGATCGATACATTCCTGAGGAGTCATCGTTCCTAAATGATAACTCAAAGAGAAAATGATTCGGGCACAACGGTGCATTCTCCAGAAAAGCATCCCAACCTTATCTTTTGCATCCCTTGGAAAACCTTTGTCCCAAAGTATAAATTCCCAGTACAAGGCCCAGCCTTCAGTCCAAAAAGGAGTCCTAAACAAACTGCGATGTGTCATGTTCCTTTGGTTCATAAACTGTTGCAAGTGATGTCCAGGAATTAACTCATGCTGAACAGTAGCTCTTGAAAAATGTGGGTTGTTACCCCGCATGCTCATCATTTTATCATCATGACTCATCTCGGAGGTTGGGTAGGAAATCTGGATCGACTCTCCACCAAGGAAAAATGGGCTCACTCGTTGCCTTTCCGCAGAGATCATTACAGTTCTCCAAGTTTCTTTAGCCAAAGGCGGAACAGTGATCAGATCATTACTCTCCACATAATCTGTTGCTTCTTCAGCCAGACGGATCACCTCAGCCGGCCATTCACCAGCCGGCAAATAGGTTTCTTTGACCATTTCCAAAGCGGCTTTCCAATCATCTCCAAATCCTAATTCATTGGAAGCTTTTAGCATTTCTTTCTCACACCATTCAAATTGCTTTTCTGCCTCAGCGATTAATTCTTCAGGACTATAAGCGATCATTTCAAACGCTAATTGATTCAATAAAGCTTCACGACCGATAGGTTTCCCTATGATTCCACTGCCATCATCTTTTACTGAGTTGGTATAATGTGCCCGCAATCCTTTTGCATAGGCCTTCATGCTTTCATCAAGTCTTTTCCAAGGTTCTGGCATCCACCAAGTGAACATTGGGTCATAATCATAATAGTAGAAATAGGCTTCTCCAACCACTTTATCCAAGGTTTCCACAGCTTCTGCAGCCAAATCGGCTTTCTGCCAGCTCGTATATTTTGGCATGCTTGGGAGGTTCTTTAATTGAGCATCAACCTTATTTGCTACCTCATTCCAAGTCGCTGCTAATTTTTGTGCATCTGGTTTTACAGCTCTTCTTCTCCCTACGACAAATTCTTCTAATGGAACTCCGAAAGCCACCACGGATGAAACTTCTTCGAAAGCTCTTCTCTCCAGCCCTAACTCAGCAAGCTCCTTTTCCAAAAAATTCCTAAATAAAACGTAATCAATCTTCCCATCTTCAGATAGATTATTGTAATTCATTTTATTGAGGTCGTTGAGGTATTTAGTGTTGAATTCCTCAATCCGGTCAAAGTATTCCAAGGATAAGGTATTCGTGTATAATCTGCGTAAAGCACCCCAATCAGCTTGGTAAGTTTCAATAGTTTGCACTAGTTCAGTGGCTGAGACTAGTTGCAAAGTCATGCTGAATAAAATTAGTAGCAGTGTTTTTTTCATGGTTGATGGTGGCTATTTGAATCGATTAATTTAATCTATTTGAGCTAAATCTATTTGGTTTTTTGATAAGCGATAGATATCCTGTTTTTAGGAATAGAATAATCTTTCAGGACCTAATAAATACAAAAGCTATGTAAGCTATGTTTCCATGCGGTAATAAAAGATAAAACCACA
>NZ_JAHEBC010000471.1 GCF_024642405.1 Algoriphagus sp.
TGGAAAAGCGGAAGCCAGATTTTGGAAAAAATAAATGGATACCTTAATAAATTCTAAAGGAAAAATTCTGAAGTATGAAATAGGAAAAGGTTCGAGAGAGATCTCGAACCTTTTCTTTTACTCTATCGCCTGATAGACCATTTGACGCATTTTTTGCTCATAAAAACCGCTGAATGGAGCTGTCTGAGTCATCATTATAGAAATTAAATTTTCCTCAGGATCAATAAAGAAGTAAGTGCAGTAAGCCCCACTCCAATAGTAGGTTCCTTCAGAGCCTAATGATTTTGCATCCGCTACATCAGTCATCACTCCAAATCCAAAACCAAATCCTTGCCCTGGCGCTCTGTAAAGCCCATTGGTCTGATCTCTTGTCATAATTTCAATGGTCTTTGGACTGAGATATTGTTTCCCATTCCATTCGCCTCCATTGAGCAGCATTTGCGCAAATTTGGCATAATCAGGAGCAGTACTAAACAAGGCATTTGCACCAGCGAAAACCGTATTACCTGAAGTAGGCGTTTGCCTTGGCGATTTGATCAATTTCCCATCTTCATCGTAGGTATGAAGGGTTGCCATACGACTTTCTTGTTCTTCGTTTAGATTATATCCAGTGTCTTTCATTCCCAGTGGATCGAATAGTCTTTTTTGTAAAAACTCTGCAGTAGTCATTCCAGAAAATTTCTCAATCAATAATGAAAGCACATCAGGAGAAGCAGAATAGTACCATTGCTTACCCGGCTGACCAATCAGAGGCATCGTGACCAAAGTTTTGATTCTACTTTCAATATTCTCATGCGTTGGACTGTAAATAGCATTTCTAATTTCTTCTTCCAGTTTGCCAGCAGCTATGCCGTGTGAAAACCCTGAAGTATGGCTTAAAAGCATGGCCATGGTTATTTTTGATTCGGCGGGAACAGTTCCTCCAGCTACTCCTTTGCTAGGATCTACCGCCACTTTTAAATCTTTAAACCAAGGTAAATATTTCTCAACAGGATCATTCAGAAAGAAATGTCCTTCTTCATAAAGCATCATAAAAGCAGTAGTAACAATAGGCTTGGTCATGGATTGGATAAAGAAAATCTGATCTGGACTCATCATTGACTTAGATTCAATATCTGAATATCCTATCGTTTGCTCATGTGCCTTTTCACCATTTTTATAGATTAAGGTTACTGCTCCGGCAAGCCGACCTTCATCCACTTCCTTTTGGATGTAAGAATCATACCGAGCTATTCTTTCCTGAGATATAGATGTAGTGGCATGGTGCTTTTCTGCCATAGTTTGAGCAACAGCACCGGTATTTAGAAGAAAAAAGGAAATGAATAAAAATCTAAAATAAAGTTTGATCATGGCTTTGGGAATTATGTTTAATCAAAAATTGGTCATTTTGCCTGAATTTAATTCACTTTTGTTTCTTTTTCCTAATTTGATTGAATGAAAACAAACATATAGAATTCTAGAAATACAATAATGAATATTATCCATGCTAGATTTAATGTGACCATTAATATATAATTCTAATCATATGAAACATCTTGAAACCTCCTATGAAACCCACGATGGTAAGAAGCTTTTTTTACAGGCTTGGATGAGCGATTCGCCAATAGCTAGCCTACTCTTGGTCCATGGGCTTGGTGAGCATAGCAGTAGGTATTTGCATTTGGTAGAAAAGCTGAATGATTCGGGAGTTTCTGTTTTCACATTTGATGGGAGAGGTCATGGAAAGTCCGCCATAGGCAAGCCAGATGCCTTTTTTGAATCTTATCAGGATTACCTCAAGGATATTGACGCGCTTTTTGGAAAGGTGAAAAGCTATGTTCCGGGAGTGCCAGCATTTTTATATGGACATAGTATGGGAGGGGGATTGGTGGCTGCTTATGTTTTGGATTTTAAACCGCAGGCCGCTGGAGTGATTTTGAGTTCGCCGGCAATCAAAGAAGCGGAAGGTACTTCTAAAGCATTAATCGCTGTAGGAGGGATAATCAGTAAATTTTCTCCAAGGTTTAAAGCATTGAAATTAGATGCCTCGAAAATTTCAAGAATTCCTGCTGAAGTAGAAAAATACCTGAATGATCCTTTGATCTACACTAATCCGATTCCGGCAAGAACTGGGAATGAACTTTTGATCATGATGCGAAGTATTCAAAAAAAGGCAACTGAATTTGATCTTCCAGTGCTGCTAATCCATGGTTCTGAAGATGGTTTAACTAATCCCAAAGGATCTGAAATCCTTTATGAAAAAGCGAAATCAAAAGATAAAACTCTGAAGATTTTTCCAGGAGGTTACCATGAGTTGATTAATGATACGGATCGAGAGGCGGTGATGGGACTAATTATAAATTGGGTAAAAGGCAGAATCTAAATCTCAGCCAAAAGACCCTTGATATCCAGTTGCCTCGTATACATCTCAATACTACCGTCAGGATTTAAAGGCCATTTATCACGAGGTCTGTCCCAATACAATTCAACTCCATTTTCATCTGGGTCGTCTAAATATAAAGCTTCCGAAACACCGTGATCTGCAGCACCTGTAAGAGGGTAGTTTGCGTCAACAAGTCTTTTTAAAAGAATTGCCAG
>NZ_JAHEBC010000472.1 GCF_024642405.1 Algoriphagus sp.
CGGATATATCAAAGTTACCCGATTTGCAGCCACCACTTATGATGAGTTTAAATCTTCCATTGAAGATTTAAAATCTAGAGGAATGAAAAAATTGATTGTGGATCTTCAGGGAAATCCTGGAGGATATATGGGTGCAGCTATTAATATGGCAGATGAACTTTTAGGACAAAGAGCATTAATCGTTTCTCAAGAAGGAAAAGTAGATCAATACAGTCAAAAAGCATTTGCGTATAAGCCAGGTTTGTTTGAAGAAGGTCCAGTGATAGTCTTGATAAATGAGGGAAGTGCTTCTGCTTCAGAAATTCTAGCTGGAGCAATTCAAGATAATGATCGAGGATTGATCGTCGGCAGAAGATCTTTCGGAAAAGGATTGGTACAATTACCAATTGACCTTTCAGATGGAGGAGAACTTAGATTAACTATCGCAAGATATTATACGCCATCTGGCAGATCTATCCAAAAACCTTATGGCGCCAATTATGAAGACTACGAGCGGGATTTCACAAAAAGGTATGAGCATGGTGAATTTTTCTCAGCAGATAGCATCAAGTTTAATGATAGCTTGAAGTATGAAACTCTTAAAGGAAGATCTGTATATGGAGGAGGAGGAATCATGCCTGATTATTTTGTGCCTCTCGATACAACTATGAGTAGTGTCTACGTGAATAGATTATTTAATTCAGATTCTAATAGAGAGTTTGTTTTGGAATATGCCAATGAAAACAAGTCAAAGTTTGAAAACATGCCGATAGAGGAATACAGAGAAAAATTTGAAGTTTCAGACGAAATGCTTAAAGAATTGGTAGCTGTTGGTGAGAAAAACAAAGTGAAGTTTGACAAAGCTGACTTTGAAGAATCTAAATCGTATTTAAAAATTCTGGTAAAAGCACACCTTGGACGTCAATTATATGACGACAGTGCATTTTATATGGTCGTTAATGATATCAATGAAGTGTATGTACAAGCACTAAAATTATTTGATCAGGCTGAGCAAATCGCATTAGCAAAAGACCTAAGTAATGTACAGGAGGAGGAATAAACTTCATTTTCTTTAAAATTTGAGAGCAATTCGAAAGAGTTGCTCTTTTTTTATATCCATTTTTACTTTCAATCTTTTCATAAAAGGTTGAACTTGGAAATACTTTATATTTCCGATCGAGTCAATTTTATCATAAATCCAAAATCCAATGAAACATCTTTTAACTTTCCTTTTATTTTCTGGAATCATAATGAGTACTACAGCACAGATTAAAGTCAATCATATCGCAGCTCACGTTTCCAACCTTCAAACGAGTAAAGAATTTTATGAAAAAATAGTTGGGCTAAAGGAAATAGAAGAACCTTTTAAGGATGGTTTGCATGCCTGGTATGATATAGGTGGTGGGGCAGCTCTTCATATTATTGAGGCTCCAAATATCCCTACGCAAATTTCCAAGGTAAATCACCTTTGCTTTAGCATGGAAGATATGGATTCATTCATCAAAACCCTTCAGGAAACCAATTACCCTTTTGAGAGCTGGATAGGTGAAAAAGGAAAAGTTACAATCCGTGTAGACGGGATAAGACAAATTTATATTCAGGATCCTGATGGCATGTGGCTCGAAATAAATGATGATTATTGATTCTAATGTTTAAAAAAAAGAATGCCCGAAATAATTAATTTCGGGCATTCTGATTTAATTATCGTAGATATTTTGTGGCCAACTATCGTTACCAAAATTAATATCCGGAGTAATTTTTTCTGGATCTATTACAACTGCTTTTATTTTTTTATCAGTTTTAACTAAGTGATTCCAGGTATCACCTCTTTGCCAGATTTCAACAGGCAAGCTAAATCTTTCCGTAGAATCATCCTCATAAGTCACCTCAATTAAAACTGGCATTGGCATATCTCCTTTATTAGAAAGACTTACCAAATAATTCCCAGCATAAGGGAAAACCCCATTTATTCCTATATCTATATTTCCATTTCCATAGAACCAACCTTGCCAGAACCAAGATAGATTCTCTCCACCTACGTTTTCCATATGATTGAAAAAATCTGTTGGTTGTGGATGCTTATAGGCCCAAGTCTTTATATATGATTTGAATGCATTGTCAAAGCGCTCGGGGCCTAAAATGTATTCTCTTAGCATGTATAATCCAAAAGCTGGCTTATTATAGGCCACCATTCCCAAATTAGAGGTATTAGCCACATCTGGGTATGTATTTATTCCTTCTCTGGTTTCGCTATTAAAGTAATTCAAATACCTTCTGCTTTGGTTCAGATTAGAAGGGTATTCCCCATTGTTAAATTCCAAGGTGCTATAATGATTTATGAATGTATTGAACCCTTCATCCATCCAAGCATATCTTCTTTCATTTGAACCAACTATCATCGGAAACCAATTATGTCCAAATTCATGGTCGGTAACTCCCCAAAGACTGGCACCTTTTGATCTGTAATGGCAAAAATTCAAACCGGGATATTCCATCCCGCCGATCTCAGCTGCAACATTAGTAGCAGTTGCGTATGGAAATTCAAACCATTTTTGAGAATAATGTTCAATCGAAGCTTTGGAGTATTCTGTAGACCTA
>NZ_JAHEBC010000473.1 GCF_024642405.1 Algoriphagus sp.
GCACTTACGAAGGTGAAGTCAAAATCCCAAACGATGATTCCAATCGGATTAGAATTGATCTTCCAAATGATTTTTCTGGAAAAACTCTTCATGTAATCTGTGAGGTAACTGATAATGGCTCACCTAAACTGACGAGTTACCGTAGAATCATTATTGAAGGAAAGTAATTGTAATAAAACTAAAAGTAGTACCGATAATTTATGACCTGCAAGTAGCAGCAATGATTATCATGACATCTACTATTGATGATAGATTAAGCCCCATTTTCAACAAACTATTTTATAAGTAATAATTCAGGAGAAGAACTGGATTTTGGTATATATAAAAAAACCTCCCAAGATGATTTAAAATCTCAGGAGGTTTAAGGTTAAAATTTAAAACTATTTAATGACCTTCATGAGCATCTGGATCGTAATTCGCCTCCAACTCAGCCAAGGTCTTTTTACCGTAAGCGATTTTGGTGATCACCACATAAAGAACTGGCACGAAGAAAATCGCCAAGAAGGTTGCAGCCATCATCCCTCCGATCACGGTCCAACCAATCGTCTGTCTTGCAACAGCGCCGGCACCATTTGATAAGGCCAAAGGAACCACTCCAAGAATGAAAGCAAGAGAGGTCATAATAATGGGTCGTAATCTCAACTTCACAGCCTCCAAAGTAGCTTGAACCAAAGGCATTCCTCTATCCACTCTTTCTTTGGCAAACTCCACAATCAAAATTGCATTCTTTGCCGCTAATCCGATCAAGGTTATCAAACCAATCTGAGCATACACATTATTGTCGAGTTTAGGTAGGAAATGAAGTGCCACAATGGCTCCAAATGCTCCCAAAGGCAAGGCCAATAGAACCGAGAAGGGAACAGACCAACTTTCATACAAGGCGGCCAAAAGCAATGAAACTAAAACAATAGCCAATACGAAAATTAAAATGGTACTATTTCCTGAGGCCAATTCCTCTCTACTCAAAGCAGAGAAATCATATCCATAGCCAGCAGGTAAAACCTGAGCTGCAACTTCCTGAAGGGCTGTCAAAGCTTGCCCACTACTATAACCCGGAGCGGCGTTTCCATTGATTTCCGCAGATCTGAAAAGGTTATAATGTGAAATTACTGAAGCGTTTTCTACCACTTCATAGCTTACCAAAGCCGAAAGTGGAACTGATTCTCCTTTTGAATTGAGCACATAATACTGTTTCAAGTCTTCAATTCCAGATCGATAGCTCGTATCTGCCTGCGCTACCACTCTAAAATTTCTTCCATACTTGGTGAAGTCATTGACATAGGTACTCCCCATATTGTTTGACATCGTACTGAAAATATCCGTCATCTGAACTCCTAGCTTCTTGGCTTTTTCACGATCTACTGTGATATGGTAGCCTGGAGTTCTCGCATTAAAGAAACTATAGGCCATGGCAATTTCAGGGCGTTGATTTACAGCGGCCAAAAATTGACCCATTACTTGTTCAAATTCATTGATGTCGCCTCCACCGGCTCTTTGCTCCAGCATAAAACTAAATCCTCCCGTTCTACCTAGACCAGGGATGGCTGGGGGTGGAACAACCACGATGTTTCCATCTTTAATAGTTTTAAACTTTTCGTTTAGTTGAGCAATAATTCCAAAGAGTTGTTTAGATGGTTCTTTCCTTTCAGACCACGCGTCCATTTGAACAAAGAAAGTCGCCGAATTAGACTTGAATGAGAAGTTTATCACATTCAATCCACCAATCCCTGTTACATGATTGATCCCATCTGTATTTTGAATGAGATCACTTATTTGCAACATCACTTCTCTTGTTCTGCTGGTCGAGGCACTTTCAGGTAGCTCTAAAGTGATGTATAATCTTCCTTCATCTTCAGTAGGAAGAAAACCTGTTGGTTTGGTTTGGAATAACCCGAAAGTTCCAGCGAAAATACAGATCAGAAGAATTAAGACCAGAGGTGCTCTTTTAATGGATTTCTTCACTCCTGATGAATATGAATTTGTAGTTTTTTCAAACCAATTATTGAACTTGAAGAAAAACTTATTTAGTCCTTTTCCTTTTTCGTTGACCTCAGATGGTTTTAATAAAAGCGTACAAAGTGCTGGTGTCAAACTAAGTGCAACAAATGCCGAAATCAAAACAGAGATAGCAATCGTAATAGCAAATTGTTGATACATTCTACCTACAATCCCTGGGATAAAACCTACGGGAATAAATACTGCACTCAGAATTAATGCAATTGCAATTACCGGAGCAGTGATATCTTTCATTGCAAGTTTAGTGGCCTCCAAGGCTGATATTTTCTTAGAATCAATGTAATGCTGCACAGCTTCTACCACTACAATTGCATCATCCACTACAATCCCTATCGCCAATACAAAGCCAAACAGAGTCAAAGTGTTAATGGTAAAACCTAGGAGTGGAAAGAAAATAAAGGTCCCAATAATAGAAACTGGAATAGCCAAAATCGGAACAAGAGTTGCTCTCCAACTTTGCAGGAATAAAAAGACTACCAGCACCACTAAAAGCAATGCTTCCATAAAAGTTTTAAGTACCTCATTGATACTTACATCCACTACAGATACCGATTC
>NZ_JAHEBC010000147.1 GCF_024642405.1 Algoriphagus sp.
AAGACATTAAAATTGTATCTCGAAAAAATAGAAGAATGGAGAATTTCTTCAAAAGTACGAGTTTATAGTAACCTCGTACTTTAATACTCGTAAATCGTACTTCGAAATGGATTGGAAAAAAGAAGCAAAAAGTTGGGGAATCATGGCTGCAATCGTAGCCTTTCTATATTTTACTGGGCTACTTCCCGTGATCACAGGGGGTATTCAATCTGTTTTACTCTCCACGGGATTGATTAAGCCAAATATTGAAATCCCCGATCTCAAGGAAGATAACTTTGACTACAGAGGTCAATTTGTGGACTTTGATGGAAATATTATTGACTTAAAAGATTACAAGGGAAAAACTCTTTTTATTAATCTTTGGGCAACTTGGTGCGGACCTTGTCGGGCAGAAATGCCCCATATATCGGAACTCTATAAATCTGTAGAAAGTGATCCAAATGTAGAATTTCTAATGATCGGCTTAGATAATGACATAGAAAAAAGTAGAAAATTCCTGAATGGAAAAAGCTGGACTTTTCCTACAGCCCATGCTAGTTATGGCTTGAATAGAAGTTTACAGAGTGAAGCTATACCAACCACCCTAGTTATAAACCCAGAAGGAAAAATAGTCTTTTATCAACAAGGGATGAGTAATTTCAACACACCTGAATTTAGAGACTTTTTGATTTCACAATAAAGAAATCTTTTCTTCTATAGATTTTTAAGGCTTTTCTATTGGCTTAAGGTTGGGTTTTTTGTAATCTTAAATCCAAACCCAAAATATATGAAAAGCCTTACTGCGCTAATAGCACTGTTTTTTACTTTTTGTTCCATCTGTTTTTCCCAAAAATCCATCCTTTGGTATAATCAACCCGCAGAGAAATGGGAAGAAGCTTTACCTGTAGGAAATGGAAGATTAGGAGCCATGGTCTTTGGTAAAACAAGCATGGAAAGGATTCAATTAAATGAGGATTCCATGTGGTCTGGTTTTGATGGAGAATGGGAAATAGCGAAAGGAAGAAGAAAAGATTTAGATCAAGTCAGAGCCTATTTAAGAGCAGGTGAAAATGAAAAAGCTGATTCACTATGGGTGGGAGCTTTTTCAAGAAAAGGAATTACGAGGTCGCACCAAACCTTGGGAGATTTATGGCTGGATTTTGAATTTAAAGAAATAACCGACTACAAAAGAAGCTTAGATCTAAATACGGCTTTAGCAACTTCGACTTTTAAGACTGAAGGGTATTCAGTTAACCAGTCTATTATATCAAGCGCTCCAGACAATGCAATCTTTATAAAATTATCGACAGATCACCCAAACGGATTTGTAGGAAAAATAAGACTCAGCAGACCCGATGACGAAGGTTTTGCCACTGCAACTTCCTCAACTGTGGGTAAGAATACTCTTGAAATGTCAGGAATGGCAACCCAAAGAAAAGGTCAAATCGACTCCAAGCCTTATCCAATATTAGAAGGTGTAAAATTCAGAACATTGATTTTCGCAGATACTGATGAAGAAACCATCATTACGGGTTCTGATTTTTTAGAATTAAAAGGGACTAAAGAGGTAATCCTTAAGTTAGTTACTGAGACAAGTTTTTATGATAAAAACTATCAAGTTGGAGCGGAACGTGATCTGGAGGCCATAAAAGGTAAGTCATGGGATGAAGCATTGGCAAATCACTCAGAAGAGTATTCTGAGTGGTTTGATAGAATGAAATTATCTCTGGGAAATCCATCTGTAGCTGAAGTACCAACAGATGTTAGAATAGAAAATGTTAAGGCCGGTGAAACCGATCTTTATTTAGAGAAACTATTATTTGATTATGGTCGATATCTTTTAATATCATCAAGTAGACCGGGAACCAACCCAGCTAATCTTCAAGGAATATGGAATGAACACATCAATGCTCCTTGGAATGCTGATTATCATTTGAACATCAATTTGCAGATGAATTATTGGCCTGCAGACGTCACTAACCTAAGTAAATTAAACCAACCACTTTTTGATTTTATTGACGGTGCTATTTACAAAGGCCAAGAAGTGGCTCAGAAAAATTTTGATATGCCTGGCACTTATTTACCGCATGCAACAGACCTATGGCAGGTTCCTTTCATGCGGGCTGCCACTGCTTACTGGGGTGGATGGGTAGGTGCTGGGGGCTGGATGGCAAGACATTATTGGGACCATTATTTATTCACTCGCGATGAGAGATTCTTAAAGGATCGAGCCTTTCCAGCAATTGCAGCAGTTGCTGCATTTTATTCAGCTTGGTTGGTAGAATATCCTGGAGAAAACACCTTAGTCTCTGCCCCATCAACTTCACCGGAAAACCAATTCATTAATGAGAAAGGGGAATCTGTTGCCACGACCATGGGAGCAGCTATGGATCAGCAAATCATAGCCGATGTTTTCACTTCTTTTTTAGAAGCTGCAAGAATTCTTGATTCTGAGTCAAGGCTTCGGAATAAAATTAAAGAGCAACTTGGTCAATTGAGGCCGGGTGTACAGATTGGAGAAGATGGAAGAATATTAGAATGGGATCAACCTTATGAGGAAACCGAAAAAGGTCACAGACACATGTCTCATTTGTATGCTTTTCATCCCGGAAGTGCTATCACCCAAAATGAAACTCCTGAGGCTTTTGAAGCGGTAAGGAAAACTTTAAATTATCGATTGGAAAACGGTGGAGCAGGACCTGGATGGTCAAGAGCCTGGCTTATCAATTTTTCAGCTAGATTATTAGATGGAGAAATGGCCCATGAACATATTCAAAAGCTACTCACTCAATCTATCTTTATTAATTTATTAGACGGACATCCCCCATTCCAAATAGATGGGAATTTCGGATACACTGCAGGTGTAGCTGAGATGCTTATTCAATCCAATGAAGCTGGAATAATCCGTTTACTCCCGGCCTTACCAAAAGCTTGGTCTAAAGGAGAAGTAAAAGGAATAAAAGCGAGAGGAAACATTACTGTAGATATGGCTTGGGAGAATGGTGAAGTAACTTACCTTTCACTTTTACCGGAAGCAAGCCAGACGATAACGCTATTCTACAATGGTTCTGAAACAACAATAATGCTTAAAAAAGGAGAAAAATTTGGATTTGAGTTTGATTAAGACCGGAATTAAAAAGTAAAATAATGAGGCTAGAAACTTTTCCCTAAATTGAAAAGAAACGCTTTCTTTATCCAAGCCCTCGCGAAATTTCATGTTAAAAAGAAGTATCAGTTTTGTTATTCTTGTCGTCTTCATATGGTTGATATGGTCTTATTCAGGTCGAAATTTACCATTAAGTGAACCGGAGAGCTATATTTCTATCATTGAAGAAATAAACCCTACTGATACTCTTGATAGAAACATCATAGGAATACAACCTTATATGATGGCTTCTGATTACGTCAATGCAGTCAAATTCAAACAGAAAATAAGACAATATCTAGTAGCGGCAACTGAAAAGGGTTTCATTCGGGATAAAACCATAATACTTTACCCCGATTACATTGGAACTTGGTTGGTTCTGCTTGGTGAAAAACATGCCTTGGCAGAAAAAGAAACACTAAAAGAAGCTATCAGCACTTTTATTTTGAGTAATGTATTCGATTTTTTCCTTGGGTATATTAAAACAGGCGATGAAGAAGACAAGTCTGTTTCAGCCATTTTAAGAATGAAATCAAAAGTAATGGCTTCGGTTTATTATAATACTTTTAGTGAATTGGCTAAAGAAACTAGAGCTCACATTGTTGCTGGAACCATTGTACTTCCAGGCCCCTATGTTTCCAATGGTGAATTATTTGTTGAAAATAAAAAAAATCTACAAAATGTTTCTTTTGTTTTCGGGCCGGATGGAAAAATCGTTGGGGAACCAATAGTTGAATTATACCCTAATTCATCTGAATTAAAGTTTATTTCAGAACCAGAGTCAAAAAGAGTTCAGACGATTGAGTTTCCATTCACTAAATCCTCTATTCTAATTGATCATGACAGTTGGTATCCGCAATTATATAATCAGGCTAATTCATCGGGTTCCGAAATAACCCTTGTCCCTTCATTTCAAACTGGCTCAAATAGTATGGACTCTTTATGGAAGGGCTTTGATAAAGAACCCAATCCTAGTTTTCTAAATAAAGAGGACATGAATCAAATAAAAGTAAAAGAGGCATGGTCTAAATACTCTTTGGCAAATCCATCCAACGGACCCAGTAATACTATCAGTTTAAATGTTTTTTTAAGAGGAGAGTTTTGGGAACTTGGTACAGACGGACAAACTTTTGTTACATTCAAAGATTCTATCTTAAATATAAGTCAAGCAGAAAAAGCAGGAATATGGTCCTTGAATTATTAGGTAATTCTATTTAGTCAAGTTTAATTTAACCCGAGTAAAAACAAATTTATTAATGACCTGCACATCTCAGAGATTAAGACAATCCTTTTATTTAAATTTTTATTCATGAATTCTGTAGAAGAAATAAGAGGATTTTTAAAGAATTCTTTAATAAAGCATATTCCCCCACTTCGCATCAATAAAGATAAAGAAGATGTTTTTGAGGTATCAGGAACCAAAGAAACCATGCAAGGGAAACAGTTAGTCAGTGGTTTTTATTTTGCCAGTGTAGTTCCAAAACCAAAAGATGCAAGACTTTATTTTTTCCCTATTTATACCCATCCTTCCTTCTTTGAATCGATAACCCCAGAACTTAGGAAATGCCTCAAAGGTAAAAGTTGCTTTCATTTTAAAAGGTTAAGCCAAGATTTACAATCAGAAATAGAATTAATGATTGAAAAGGGAATTACTCTTTATTCAAAAGAAGGACTCATTTAATAATTGATTATTAATAAAACCTTCTTCTTAGTTCTTCCTCTCCTAGTATTTACTTTTTCTAGGGGAGGCGTATAGAAAAAATCCTGCATTATTCCCTAAAAAAAATTTTGGTTTTCTGGTTGATCAGGATGCCAAAGGATATTCAAAAAAAGAAGAACGATTCAGTTGGGTATTCGTAAGGGTTTTCAAAAATGAACAAGGTCAATTAGTTTCAGAAATAAATTGTAAATTCAGGAAACCCAAAAAATTAATCTATGAAAACTTATCTATCCGTTTTTGGCCTTTTATTAATTTCAAATTTTTGTTTTTCTCAAACCATCCCCTCCAAAGAAGTGCAAATAAAGACTGCTTTAATGGCTGCTCCAGATGAAAAGAAAGAAGGAGCAATGGTTTATGGATATGATTCAAATGGGGATTTTATCGTTCTCAGAAACGGGAGCAATGAAATGATTTGTATTACAGATGACCCTAATTCACCTGGTTTCAGTGTTTCCAGTTATCAAAAAGGTCTTGAACCCTTTATGGAAAGAGGCAGGGTACTTAAGAAAGAAGGAAAGACTTTTCAGGAAATTTTCGATATGAGAGAGGCTGAAGCAAAAAGTGGAAAACTTAAAATGCCTGAAGAAGGTGCTACTTTGTTTGTATTGACAGCTGATGCTGAAAATTATGACTCTTCCACTGGAGATGTTTCTGATACTTACCTTAGATATGTGGTATACTTACCTTGGGCTACTTCAGAAAGTACAGGACTACCTCTTAAACCCAGTGCTCCAGGAATGCCTTGGATTATGGACCCAGGAACACATCGTGCACATATCATGATCACTCCTCCTAGAAATTGATTTTTACAATCTTCCCTCTAGGTTTAAAACTTGCTTTTCATTCAAAAGGACTTCTTTGAGTTCGGTATAATCCAAGTCTTGAACGGATGAGTTTGAATTAATAGCAAGAACAGCGGCTGCTGCTGCCGATTGCCCTAAAATCATAAATACTGGTTCCATTCTGATGGATCCAAATGCTGTATGCGAACTGGAGACACAAACCGGAACCAATAAGTTTTTACATTCCGTTTTCTTAGGGATCAAAGTTCCATATGAAATGCTGTAGGGGTTCTTTGGATGTACTCCAATATCTCCTTCATTTTGTACATATCCACCGGGAGTTACAAATCTTTGGACGTTGTGCGAATCAAGTGAATAGGAACCCATACCAATTGGTTTTGGAACTTCTCTATCTCCGAGAACTTCATGTTCGGTCATGACATAGTCACCAATCATTCTTCGCGCTTCTCTCACATAAATCTGATGCGGCCAATTCCCATTATCAATAAATTCATCTTTAGCCAAACCCCATTGAGCCATTTCTTCCCGAACATTTTCCGGAACGCTTGGATCATTCTGCAAAAAATACATTAATCCTTTTTGGTAGTTGGTGTGTTCCTCTAATAAAGCCTTTCTTTCCTCATAACTTGCTTCAGGATAAGTATAATTCTTACCAATATAATCCGTACTGAAAGGTCCATGATTATTGGTATCTGTTTTTAAATTGGGAATGGGGTCAAATTTATCAAAGGTCTCATTCCAACCTGCTTCATAAACTCTTGCTAACAATTCATATCTAGCGGGATCATATTCGGATGGTTTTTCAAAAGGAGCTCGGTTTTCAGGATGTTTACTCAGACACATTCTATAGTTATAGGCTTGAAGTCTATTATCAGCAGTACCATTCATACCCGGTGGGATTCCAGTAACCTCAGCAACTAATCCACTGGAAGAATCTCCTGGGGTTTTGTAGGCACTGATAGAATCCTTGAAATAATGCCTATGCTGAAATACTCCCACCTGTACTCCATTCCATTTTTCTCCATAAACTTCATTTGATTCTCTCCCAATATGATATGACACCCCCGAAGAAGCCATTAAATCCCCTTCATATGTGGCATCAATGAAAATTTTCCCTTCAAATAATTTCCCAGACAGTGTCCTTATTTCGGTGATTTCTCCATTTATCATAGAAACACCAGAGTCTCTATCCAACCATTCTTCTCGAAAAACCTCGATTTTAAATTCCTCCACGTAGTCCTCAAAAATTTGCTCTGCTACATGTGGTTCGAAAATCCACATGGTTCTTGCATCTCCATCAATAGCAGGAGTACCCTGACCTTTATTTCCATATTCCTCACTGTTTTGCCATTTCCAAGCAGAATCTTGTTGATAATGGGAATAAACGCGGCTATAAAAATCTCTCGCTAAACCTCCAATAACTGATTTATCTCCGGTATCAGTATATCCAAGACCTCCTGATGAAAGTCCACCCAAATGCTTATCTGGCGAAACAACCAAGACAGATTTACCCATTTTCTTCACCTGTACCGCTGCAATGATAGCAGCTGAATTCCCACCGTAAATAATGACATCAGCTGAAAAAGTGTTTGGATTCAATTTCTCCGGATCTTTAAAAGAACAGGCAAAAACAAAAAAAAGTAAGATGGTTAGATAAAATCTGGAGAGCATATAATTTGGAATTAAATGACAATTGAAGGTTGATGGCAATAATTCAAAATAGAACGTATTCCAATGTATTCCAAACCTTTCAAGCCTTAGAATGAAACCGTCTAGTTTCTATTTACTTCCAAATAATTTTCTAAGCGTAAACTGTCACTTCTTCCTCCCGGGTTATCATAGAGATAGTTCCACATATTCATATACTCATCAGCAGGCAAAAATTTATCATTGGTCTTCTTCAGTTTTGCCTGAAGAATCTTCTTCATTTCTTCTTGAAGTGAACTTGACTCTTCTTTTCCAACCAAATTATTCATTTGATAAGGATCATTTTCATTATCGTATAAGAGCCATGGTCCCAATAAATCCTCTACATAGGTGTATCTTTGAGTCCGAATAGCCCTATATTCTCTACCTCCGTTCATAAACTTCCATTCATGGAAAGGAACAGGGAGCATCACAAGAGCAGCTTCATTTTCAAGATCATTTCCCGAAATTATTTTTTTTGAAAAGTCTTTTCCTTCTATCGTTTTTGGCTTTTTGATTTCGCTCATGCCAAGCAAGGTTGGTAGCAAATCCGGAGTATTTATCGGATCATAAAAATCTTTTCTTCCTTGCCCATACTTCTCTGGATACCTTATCAAAAGTGGGACTTTAATCGATTCATCCCATGGTCTCTGTTTTTTCAAAACTCCTTTGGACAAGAGCATATCTCCATGTTCGGAAGAAAAAACAATAATCGTATTATCTTTCAAACCTGCCTCATCTAAAGATTTCAACAAATCCCCTATTGCTTTATCAATGGCTGAACAATGAGCATAATAACCTGCCAACACATGCCGAGCACTATCCTGTAACTCCTCGGGCACATTTGGTCTTAATTTAATATCATCTTCATTATAAAGCTTTTTAAACTCCTCAGGAGCAGAAAAATAAGGATCATGTGGTGGTCCATAGGAAAGCATTAAGAAAAATGGATTTTTGGTGTTTCTATTGATGAAGCTAATAGCACTATCAGTTTGTGGAAAAACATCATATCCTTCCCAAGTATGCTTTACATTTTCTTCATCGAAGTAAAAGCTGTTATTATAATTATGAGTGACCTCCCGAACTTTCCAATAATCAAACCCTTGTCTTCTTTCTTTAGGAACTGGAAGATCTCGCGCTGCAAAAGCATCTTCTCCTCGTGGATGTCCATTCAAATGCCACTTTCCAATATAGCCCGTAGCATATCCCGCATTTTTATAGATTTTTCCAGCTGTTACTGCCTCAGTAGGCAAAGGCTTATCATTATAGAAAATACCATTTGTCAAGGGGTATTGACCTGTTAAAAAGCTAGCTCTCCAAGGGGTACAAACAGGACTTACTGAAACGGCATTATGAAAAACCAAACTCTCCTCTGCCAAAGCATCAAGATTGGGTGTAAGAACATTTTCACTTCCTGCATAGCCTAATTCCTGGGCACGCCATTGATCGGCAAGGATAAAAACCACATTTGGCTTAGTTTGATTTTCTTTCGAAAGAGAATCTGTGATTTCAGCTTTCAGATTCAATGAAAGACAAATACTGAAAACCCATCCTATAACAAGAATTGAAGAACGCATATTTTATGGTTTATAATTAAAATCAACCATAATATTAAAATTTAATGCATACTGCCTATCCTGCCCTAACCAGTTATTTTCTGAAACAAAAAAACCGTTACCAATTGGCGACGGTTTTTTTTGGAGATTAAAGCCCTCTGTTTTTTACTTGTCCAAAGAATTAATCCAACGAGCGATTTTCAAAGCATCCTCTCTTTTAACTTGAGGCATTGGTGCCATTGGAGTGGCATATTCAGGCCAGTTTTCAGGCTTAGGATTATAGATCAACTCTACAATTTTCTCTGGTGAATATTTTCTCTTTGCTATCTCATTATATCCTGGACCCACAACTTTCTTATCAGGAGCATGGCATGCGATACAGGTATTCTTTGCAAGCAAGGTTTTGATTTCAGCTTCAGTTGGAATTGCATTATCAGCTATTGCTTTAGATGCTGCTGGTTTTGCAACCGGCTTTTCTTCCACTACTGGAACTGGCTTAGGCTTAATATACATTTTGGCACCATCAGGAATATTATTCAAGGT
>NZ_JAHEBC010000474.1 GCF_024642405.1 Algoriphagus sp.
TACCCTTTCATTTTTTCTTTTGGGACACTATTTCCAAGGAAACTCTCCTACTCGATTTGAAATTGATTCCTGGAATTGTTTTGGGATTTGTATTGGGAATCAAGCTGGTAAAGTTGATCGATGAAGCATTTTTCAGAAAAATGATTTTGGTTTTGACCGCTTTGGGGGCGGTTATTATTTTGTTTAAATAGAGTTTGTTGCCAATACAAGTTGGATCCTGAACAGCAAAAAAATGCAACTAATCAGATTAACATGGATTCTAATGGAAAATAATCCTGTCAAAATCACTTTAACCTATTCTTATTCCTTATTTATTGTCCTTTTGTCTTGACGCAAAAGAACGAAAAAGTCAAGTCGTGGCATCCCGATAATTTTGGGGACTTCCGTGCTCTCGGCCAAGTGCTGGCCCGCTGCCACGACAGCCTCCCCGCAGTCAAATTATCGATACCCGTCAGATTTTGAGTGGTCATTTCGAGCTTTTCCGCCGATAAGGAATGCAGTGCGAAGTAAACTCGTTAATCTACCTAATAACGAGATAATCACCTACAAATTCCTTACCTCACAAACCTCTTAAAAAACGAATTCTCATTCCAAGTGGGTCGTTCCTCAGAAGTATTGATCAGGTAACTATTCATAAACTGAAGTTCCACGTAAGTTTTGGCTCCTTCGAAATTAAAGCTATCATCAAGTTCATCGGAAGGTTTATGATACATCTGACCCATCACATAGGTAATGGCTGAATCCAAACCTGAAGGTGAATCTTTGGATTGAATCCCGAATTTCATTCGCAAAGCAGGGATTCCAGCTTTCACAAAACTGTAATTATCACTTCTGACAAAACGGACTTCTTCAGGCAGGTGATCTTCATCAATAATTAGGTTAAGTAACCCAGTGGTTCGTTCTACAATATTCATGATGCTGCTTTGCTCAGCACCTAATGGCTCCACCGAAACCAAAGGTCCAACCATGGTTGGCATATCAGTATTGACATTTGCGATGATATTTTCCGCAGGAACAACTGGATTATTTGCTAAATACAAGGAACCTAGTAATCCCATTTCTTCAGCAGTAACCGCGGCAAAGATTACGGATCTCTTCGGTTTGGAAGGAAGCTCACTATACAATCTCGCGATTTCCAACATGGCACTAACCCCAGAAGCATTGTCATGTGCGCCATTGTAAATGGAATCCCCATTAATTGGCTCCCCTACTCCCACATGATCCAAATGAGCAGTATGGATCACATACTCATCCTTTAATTCTCCACCTTCCAATATTCCGACAACATTGGCACTTTCGAATTCAGAGAAATTCGTCACTACTTTTCCATTTAAATAGACATCGTTTTCAGGCTGGATCAGTACACCTTGCTCGTATTTGGTTAAAAATGAGTCGGTTTCATCTTCCATGATTTTTCGGATAAATTCCCAATCCAAAAATCCCCCAAATTTCATGTTCCCAAAATTTGATCGACCCTGGTAGTCTCCATTAGGCATTTTCACATTGACCATACCTGATTTGGAATTCCGATTATAACTTCCTTTGAAGTTCCCTCGCCCGCCTGGAAAAGTAGTAAATAGAATCCCTAAAGCTCCTTTTTCAATTAAGGTTTCAACCTTTGTATTCGTATTACTAAAATGGGCTCTTTCAGTCGCCGGAAGCGCCTCAGGGCCTCCACTAAAAACAACCACTATTTTTTCTTTTACATCCAGATTTTCAAAATCGTTGTGCCCAAACTGCGGGGCATCAATTCCATATCCAGCGATCACTAATTCTCCTCCGAAAACTGTTTCTGCCTCCTGAGCATTTCCTAAAAAGAAGTAATCCTCCCCCACTTCCATACTGTCCTTCCCATTCAAGAGCAAATAAGAAGAACTTTCATCCACGATAGATTTTCTAAATGTCATGGCTTGCAGGTAGCTGTTTCCCTCCTTGTCTCCCAGCGGTCTGATTCCTATGGATTGATATTGATCCATCACATATTTCATAGCCACTTCATATTCTGCAGTACCCGGCAGTCTACCTCTCAAGCTATCATGGGCCAAAATAGCAATGTGTTGCTTGATGAGCTCTGGATCTGCCGAATCAGCATAAGCTAATAAGGCTTGGTCATCTAACATAGAGGGTTTACAACTCGCAAATAATGATAAAATAGCGAGGCTGAAAAGTAAGTTTTTCATAGAAATTGGAACGAGTAATTGATACTTTCTAAACTTAAGAATAGTAAGATAATACTAAAACTGAATGATATTTATCAACTAGAGAAATTTCAAATTTCAAAAAGTAAAAGGCGTAAGTATTAATTACGCCTTATTAAAAATTCTACCTCGGAATGCATGAATGTTTCTAAAGATGAAACTCCTTGTCCATCACGAAAATCTTTACAGTTTCCCGGATTACACCATCATTTGCCATGGCACCTGGACCTTCTGTATCTAGGATATGAAAGAATGTTTCCAAGTTTGAAGCTTCAAAGATTAGTGCAACTTCGTTTCCTTCATTTATGGAAATATGAACTGGACTAGAGCAAGTTTGACGTTTGAATAATTCTCCGTGAGTTC
>NZ_JAHEBC010000148.1 GCF_024642405.1 Algoriphagus sp.
GAATTAATCAATGCAGACAATATTCCAATCACATTGGCCCTAAAAGCAGTTGTTACTTATGATAACGATAGCACTGCTTCATTTTTCCCGCAAAAGAACTTCCATTATAATCTAGCTCCTAAAGCTTCTACTTGGTTTCAACTCCCATTGGGAACTCAACACATCACAGGAACTAAAAAAATACTTTCTATTTCTTTAGAATTAGAAACAGACATCAGTGAACGAGGGTATATAAGAGGAGGCGAATTCAGCTACAAGCAGATTTCAGAAAGTGATGATCAATCCATTTTTGAAGCCTCGATGAAAAATCCGTTTACAGGAGAAATCACAATTCCTGGAGTTCTCATTTCCGAAAAAGATTCCTTGGGAAGAATAATACAGGTAGACCTATGGACTTATCCAAAATCTATAAGAAGCGGGCTTTCTGGAGATTTTGAAATCCCAGTCCAAAAAATTGAATCCAAATCGAAAATCATTAGCCAAATCCCTATCCAACTTAAAATAAATGGTCAGGAGAGAGAACTATTGGAAAAAAAAGAAGAAAACTCATTGTTTCTATCTGAAAAGATCAGCTTTCTACCTCATTGCTTTTTATCACAAGAAATTTATCTCCAATGAAAAGTTGTCTACTTATGGTCTTTGTGGGAGTGTTATTCATAGGTTGCCAGGATAAATCTGTCAAAAAACCAGTTTTCCTAAATCCGAAACCAATAACTGTTGTAAATCAAGATAGCCTTGTGTTCGAAGTAGGAACCGAAGAGTGGAAAGCTCGGGTAAATACCCCTGTTCAATTGATCTATCCAGAAATAAGCTTTAATAAAAACCAACTAACTGTAAAGATCAATTCCAAAAATGGAGTTATAGAAGGCCCTTCATTTCTTACCCTTCAATCGGGAGAATTTCAATTTATTTACCCGATTTCCATAAATAACATTCAAACAACCAGCCAGTTGGCAGATTTACGTTCTCCAAAAACAGTCAACACAGATTCCTCTATGATTCAGCAGCAAATTTTATATTCCTTTGACTCATTTGGAAACCTCTCTACCCTGGAAAATGAGGAATTCTTCATTGAAAACAATCTGGAACTAGCTCCAAAAACAGGCATATTTAAAGCCCAAGCCAACTCCTCTGTTTCTAGTTTTTATATCGATCCAGGAACCGTAACAAGCATTCCTTTGGACATTATTGGAGGCAGTCAAAACAAAGTAGTGATTCAGGCGGGTCCCTTGATTGATCAATTTAACAACCCTGTATCCAATGGCACACTAATTCAATTCTTTATCCAAAAAGACGGTTTTCAAAAGAATTTTGAAACAGTGGTTCAGGATTCATATGGTCGGATTTCACTAACTTATTCAGAGATTGAAAAAGCAACAATCGTAGCTAAGATTGCCCAAGTTTATTCTAAAAAATTAACCTTTCAGAAACCATGACTAGATGGATATTCTTAGGTTTTTTATTAATAGTTGGAATCTTATTAGTTTCCTTGTCCAGACTACAAGTCAAAAATGATGACGTTCCATATTTTCTCAGATACGATTCACTTGCAGCAAATTCCAATCCAATAATCGAGGTAAAAATCGAATCAGTTTACCCCCCAAATGAACAACAAATAGAAAAGCTTAAGGAGGACTATGCTGCAATTTGGGCCCATTTAAATCAAGTATATCAGTATCCAAACCCAAAACCAAGTAAAGAAAGATTCACAGAGAGGTTCTATATGAACCTAGCAGATAATTTCGAAAATGGTATATCCGGGTCTATTCAAAGACTAGATTTAACCCATAACCTAATAATAAAAACTTGGTCTAGAGACGGACTCTCATGCAATCTTATTGACGATCCTGCCGAATTAGAATATAGGTTTCCAGATGGCACTATTCAAACCCATGCCTCAAAAATTGCTGTAAGCCTCCTATTCCAGGGAGACAATTGGAGGTTAGATGCAATCCGATTTATTGAAGAAAAAAATTAAATGATATTCATATGAAATTAGCATTTATCACCCCTTATCCTCCGAGTCAAGTCACCCTAAACGAATATGGCTATCACCTGACTAGAAGCTTTCTTGGAAAAAAAGGAATAGAGAAAATCTACGTCCTTACCAACAACCTAGAAGATAACAGCGAATATTCACGGTATGCGACTGAAGGACTTGAGATAATTCCTTGTTGGGATTTTGACAGCTGGTTTACTGTTTTAAATCTTAGGAAAAAGTTAAAAGAACTTAAGCCTGATGCTGTAATTCTAAATCTACAATTCATGACTTTTGGTGCTGGAAAAATTCCTGCAGCACTGGGACTTTTGACTCCCTGGATGTGTAAGCTACTTGGAATTCCCTCAGTTGTCATCTTGCATAATATTACAGAAACGGTCAAACTAGATACCATCGGAATGGCAGACAGCAAATTCAAAGGAAGCTTATTTCTTTGGATTGGTGAGCAGCTTACAAAATTCATTTTAAAGGCTGATTTGGTCGGGGTAACCATTTCCCAATATGTCACAATTCTCAAAGAGAAATACAAGGCAAATAATGTGATTCTGTTGCCGCATGGGAATTTCGAACTACCGGAACGAAACCATGTACCAGAAGGAACCAATGAAATCAATTTGATGGCTTTTGGGAAATTTGGAACCTACAAAAAAGCGGAAGTAATGATAGATGCCATGGAAATTTTACAAAAAAAATACCCAGAACTTCAATTCACTTCTACCGTTGCAGGCACTGATAATCCAAATGTAAAAGGGTATATAGACAACCTAAAAAAGAAATATTCTCATTTGTCCAATGTGGTATACACAGGTTATATCCCTGAGGAAAAAGTTTCTCAGATCTTTTGGGATAGTACCTTTGTTGTTTTTCCATATACTACTACTACAGGAAGTTCTGGTATCCTGCATCAGGCAGGTAGCTATGGTAGGGCTTGTATTTTACCAAAAATTGATGATTTGGAACGAGTTGTAGAGGAAGAAGGATATGGTGGAGCATATTTTGAAACTGATAATGCAAAAAGTCTTGCCAATGCCGTTTCACGTCTTATTGAAAATCCAGAAGAGCGAAAACAAATTGAAGATCAAAACTATAAAGCTGCAAAAGGTTTACCGATGGGAGAACTTTCACAATGGTATCTAAGCCATATTTACAAACTACTGGAAAGAAAAAAATGATCTCAATACTCAAAAAGGGAATAGAATCATTTTTACAATTTTTCTACCCCATCTTCAAAAAATGGTTGGCATATGATGTTTATGCCTATCTAGCTGTGGGTGCGATCAACACCGCTTTAAATATTCTTCTTTTTGCTATTCTGTATGAATTTATCCTTCCAAAAGATGGTTGGATTTTAGCTGATTACCTAATAGCCTCATACACTTTAGCACTTCTTATTTCCTTCTTTGCTACAATTCCTACTGGTTTCTGGTTAAGTAAAAATTTCGCTTTTAAAAGTGCTTCTTCTGAGACTAAAAAAACGACAAAACAACTTTTCAAATACATCCTTGTGGTGGGACAAGGTCTTGGCAGTGATTATCTTATTCTAAAAGGATTGATTGTGTTTTTTGAAATGGAACCTACCGTTGCTAAAATCTTCTCAACAGTCATCGTACTTACAGTTAATTTCTTACTCCAAAAGTATTTCACCTTCAAAACCTCGTAATGCTATTCCATATTTTGGAATACTATTTCAAATATTCCTAATTATGGAATAGTTTTAAATCTTAACTAATTGATTTTCAGGTTTTTGTATTTTGGCCTTTTGATTGAATATACTTTGATACTTAAAAATCAAAGTCATGATAAAAAAAATACTTCCCAACCTGCGATTCCTTGTGCTTTGGACTTTAATGACAAGTATAAGTCATATGGCTTTAAGTCAGGAAGTTGGAAATAAACGTTGTCCTGATCTCTACAAAAGAAATAATGGAAACGGACAGCAGGTTACAGAATTTGCTTCAAACATTAGCCCTGTAGGAATCTATTTTCTAAGTGCATTATCAAAATCTAATCAAGGAAATTTCACTTTTGGTTGGGCAGAACCTATAACTTATCCACCTGTAGTTACCAAATCATGGATAACTACAACTGATGGAGACACTTACCTAGATTGGGCATTTGGAAACAATAATTCTGGAAGTCCATTTAATCCTCCGGGGATTCCTAATGGGAATGAAGTGAAATATACTTTTTACAACAGTAACCTGCCTACAGCCGGCTTAATTACTCTAGAATTAACAGACCCCATTGATGGTCTCCCTTTTTGCACCTGTACTTATCCATTGACTTCTGGCTCATCGACAGAGGTAAAATTAGTTTCTGAAGAAAACTTGCGAGTCAGCTCAGGAAATGATGGAGGTTTGGAAAGCAAGAGTTTAGGAACTGCAGTGGTAGAGCAGGTTTTTGAAAGATTCACAAGTGGAAAAACCGCCTTTGAATACAAAGAAAAGGAAACTTTGAAAAATTATAGAAGAGCTAAAGTGAACGGATTAGACTTATCCTCTTTAATCCCTGACGAACAAGTTCTAGGTGAGAGTTTTATAGGGTATCTTACTAGCCCTCAGGAGTTGTTAGATATCACCAATGCGGAAGAGGTTGTATCTGTCGACTTTCTGAATCAAGGAAAAAACCTCGCAACTTTCTTTGCTACTAAAACTTCAGAAAATGTTTACGAACACTCCAAATACGTCTGTGACAGGCTAAAAGGATCTGAAATATTGGCAATTGACAGTATCCAGATTGGTGGATTTAATTTGATCAGGAGTTTGTTGAAACCTGTTTCTGGCTTAAATGAATATTCAATCTCTTTTTCTATCGGAATTCCTCAATCTTCAAATGAAATGCATTTACAGTCTGCATGGCTTTTGGAAGATTATACTTCAGAAGCAAGTTTTTATAATTTCCAATTTTGGAGTGCAGATGGAAAACTCCTTCAGTTGATGATTGAAAATGTATTATCCCAAGTGAAAAACTTCGGATCACTAAACCAGACAGTTTCTAAAACGACACCGGGGGTTTTTGTTAGTAAAACCCATAGAATCACAAATGACCCAAGCAAGGTGTCATTAAAAATTTGGAATAGAACACCTGAAAGCTCAGCCAAAATCCAACTTACTGCAAAACCAAATGAAAATTCACAGAGTATAGTAACAAGTACTATGGAGGTGGAATTGATCCCAATGGGAACATCTACTGTAGAAATAGATTCGAAAGATTATTCAGAGGTAAGCATAAGTTTGATAGATAAAAGTATCAAAAATGATTACCTCTACCAAAGTGATGGTATTTGGGCAAATTATGTTCCAGAAGGTGGGAGCATCATTCAAAATCAAATTATTAACACTGAGAATTTTGAAGTTTTGGAAGGCGACTATCCTATTTTAAGAAATATAGAGTTTTCTGCTTCTGGGTCTGAATATGCAACAGTTTACAAAACAATTAAAGGGGGTGCAGTGCCTGAAGATTTGAGTGAGTTTAAATACTTAAACTTCAAAGCCTCTGGACAAGGTAAAATGACCATACGTCTTGTGAAAAAATCAGTTCAGAATTTTGACTCTCATTACTATTTTACTTTTGACCTCAGCAAAGAGATCAAAAACTATAGTATCCCTCTGAATAATTTTCATTCAAATGAGTTTTCAGAAAATGTAAGACTAGATGATTTGGTAATTCTTTCTTTTACCTCAAAAAATCAGGGTTTAATAGCCATGAACCTGAGTGAGATTCGGTTTTCTAATAGAAAAGAAAATCAAACCAGTTCTATCCAATCTATAAAAGCTTATCCAAACCCATTTCAAGAAAAGACCAATATTCAGTTTGAATCACAGTTTGGAGGACAGATGCAATTAGGAGTTTACAATCTTGAAACTGGAAATCTTGTAGAAAGTCACCTTATAGAAACAAAGGCAGGCCAAAATCAGAAATTGCTTGAATTTGATGGTGCTATGAAAAAAGGATTATATATTTTAAAAATATCCTCTAATCTAGAAATTCATACGACCAAACTCCTAGTGCAATAGATCTTTTATCCACCATGATTTATTTTAGTGCTCGCCTCCCTCATCTCTTTTAGTTGGAAAGTCTCATCAATCTTTTTCATTGAATTTTCTTAAGCAAAGAATTCTTGAAAAATTTCTCTCCTTGGAAACTCATTAACAGTAAATTATCAGAACATCAATCTTTAATTCCTTATCTTAAAACACAGAAGGTTTTGGAATACACTAAAATAGCATGAGGACCCCATAAAGCTTTGATCGAAAAATCAGAATTTAACCGAATCGAGAGATTAGTAAAAAATTAGATAAGTTAAGACCCTATGAAAAGGAGAACTTTTATTAAAAACACCAGCCTAACAGGACTTGGAATGGCGGCTATAGGTCCAGTTTTGGGGAATCCTAAAGTTCTCCTTCCAAACGATCTTCGAGTAAATGGAAAGCGGATCGAGTCAAGGATTTTTGAGTTGGCAAAATTCGGTCGCGATGAAAATGGTCGTGGTTACAGAGTAGGCTATACCCAAGGAGATATAGAGGGAAGAGCCTGGTTTATGGACTTGATGAAAAATGCCGGGCTTAACCCATCAATAGATGCAGGTGGAAATATCATCGGAAAAAGAAATGGAAAAAACCCTACTCTCAAACCCATTGCCTTTGGATCGCATCTTGATATGGTTCCTGATGGAGGAAATTACGACGGAACTCTAGGTTGCTTAAGTGCATTGGAAGTCATCGAAATTCTCAATGAAAATAAGATAGAAACCACACATCCACTTGAGGTGATAGTTTTCGCAAATGAAGAAGGAGGACTGATCGGAAGTAAGGCCATGGTGGGGAAACTCACCAAAGAGGGACTGGAACAGATTAGTCAAAGTGGCTTGGTTATGGGAGAAGGAATCCGGGCTATTGGCGGGAATCCAGAGAAAATCGCCAGTGCGGAACGAAAAAAAGGAGATCTTCATGCCTGGCTGGAATTGCATATTGAGCAGGGAGGGATCCTAGAAAGTGAAAACCTGCAAATCGGCGTAGTTGAAGGAATTGTGGGGATTCTGGATTGTGAAATTACGGTGGAAGGATTTGCCAATCATGCAGGCACTACCCCGATGAAATTGAGAAAAGATGCCTTATTGGCCGCTTCCAAATTAACCGTTTCAGTCAATGAAGTCATCAACAGTTTCCCGGGAACTCAAGTAGGTACCGTTGGCAAAATCGAAGCTTTTCCTGGAGCCTACAACGTAGTTCCCGGAAAGGTGATGATGGGTTTGGAGATAAGGGATTTATCTTTTGAAAAAATCGAAATGCTGCTGACTGAAATTCAAAAGCGAGCCCATGCCATTGCTGAAGAAACTAAAACAAGCATTACTTTTAGAAGAGAGCCGAGTTTCAATCTACCAGCTTTGACGGATGCTTCTGTGCAACAAAAAATTCAGGAATCTGCAGTTGCCCTTGGTTTGAAAGCCAAACACATGCAAAGCGGAGCCGGACACGATACCCAACAAATTTCTTTGATTGCTCCAGTGGGAATGATTTTCGTCCCAAGTGTCGGAGGAATAAGCCATTCACCAAATGAATTTACCAAAGCCGAAGACATGACTAATGGTGCGAATGTGTTGTTGCAATCCATTTTATCTATTGATCAAAGCTAGACACTTTTCAATCTCAATTTTGATTTAAATCTACCCATGCGAAATCCAATCCTTATCTTTATTCTATTTGTTTTGGCACTTAGTTCCTGCCAGCAAAAGGCATCCGAACGAATTGAAGAAAAATCTCTTTTGGACAGCACTTTTACTACTCCATTAGGAAAAGTATACGAGATCCCTGAACCTTCAGATAAACTTCTTGATCAATATGAAGAAGCAAAAGCTGCCTATTCTTCAAACCCTGAGGATGTGGAAGCTTTGATTTGGTACGGCAGGCGAACCGCCTACTTAGGTCAATACCGGGAAGCCATTACAATCTATTCAGAAGGAATAGACAAATTCCCGAATGAACCTAAACTTTATCGGCACCGAGGTCATCGTTACATCAGTTTGCGGGAATACGATTTAGCTATCGCCGATTTGGAAAAAGCAGCTCAGCTGATTCAAGGAACAGAAAATGAAATCGAACCTGACGGAATGCCTAATGCCCTAAATATTCCAGTCAGCAGCCTGCATGGAAATATCTATTACCATTTGGGTTTGGCCTATTATCTCAAACATGATTTTGAAAAAGCTTACACTGCTTATCTGAAGTGTCGGGAAAGTGGAAACCATTATGACAACATTGTCTCCAGTACCCACTGGCTCTATATGATCCAACAACGCTTAGGGAATCCGGGAAAAGCTGACTCTCTTTTGGCTCCGATCTTTGCTGATTCGACAGTTATCGAAAACCAAAGCTATGCCGACCTTTGTCTGTTATATAAAGATTTATTACCAATAGATTCACTGATCCAACAAGGTCCAGGAGGGAACCCTTCCAACGATGCCGTTCGATATGGTGTAGCTAATTGGTATTTATATCATGGAGATTCAATTAAATCCAAGCAAATGATGGGAGAACTTTTAGAAACCAAGTCTTTTTCTTCTTTCGGCTATTTGGCAGCGGAGCAAGATTGGATTTTGCTTTTTCAGTCGAAGTAGTTCAAATCCATTTTAAATGACATGCCTTTGAAATAGGAAAATAGGTTCTCCGGGTTTTGGCAAAATCTTGTCCTCTATAAAACTTTTCCGGGCCAAAACTTTCATATGACTTACCTCAAAATAGCCCCGAGTTGAAACCCGAGGCTATTGGAATTAGATCCTTTCAGAATCTTATGACATCAACAAATAAAAGAAATTACTTAAAGTGGACATTCAAAAGTTTTGGGTATCCATTGTCCCCAAGCATTTTACATTAATCTATTTTCAAAATCTTTACAGGCCCCAATAATCCCGATTCCAATAATGGAGAATTCGCCTGATAAAAAGGCATCGTAGTAAATGTAGTTTTCTCTGCTCCCGCCTGTGCATCTCCAATCAGACGATTCACCCAGGTATTTACAACCCTAATTTCCAATTGGTTTTCTCCTTCTTTCAATGCGCTTGTGATATTAATTTTGAATGGTGTCTTCCAAACAATTCCTAAATTCTCTCCATTAAGAATAACCTCAGCAAGATATTTGACTGAACCCAAATCCAATTCATAGTTCGAACCACTTTCTTTGGTCTCAAAATTGAAATTGGTTTGATAAGAGGCTGTTCCAGAGAAATACTTAATCGCAGGTTCCGGATTTTCGGACCAGGAAGTCAAGCTTGAAAATTCTGATTCATTTTCTCCAAAACTAACCTGCCAAGGCCCTTCTATTTCTTTAATCTGAGTTTCCTCTTCCTCAGCAAATGTTACCGCGTTAACATTTAATTCCCCTTCAAAAACAAGGAAGAAAGCATCCCAAGATTCGAA
>NZ_JAHEBC010000475.1 GCF_024642405.1 Algoriphagus sp.
AAAACTTTCAAACTTCGAAATGATCCATTCCTTAGTCTCTTGGTGAGCTGGAGTCATCGGTACTCTTGGGCCAAAATCTACTTGTTTTTGAATGAAAGCGTAGGCAGAATCAGGAGAAAAGGCAGGGTATGGCTTTGTAGCAACTTCAGCAACAGTTTCAGTTTTCTTCTCGGGCGAGCTACACGCCCATGCAAGAATTAATAGGCCAAGTAGCCAAAATCTATTCTTCATATGCCCAATCAATTTTGTCTTTCATGTCTTTTACCACAAAGCCAAGATCTTTCAATCCCGCTCTTATTTCATCCACTTTTGCGTAATCACGGGCTGTTTTAGCTTCAGAATAAAGCTGTAAAAGTAAATTGATCATCCTATTCTGGCTATCAGATTTTTCTTCCATCAGGCCTAAGATATCTTCTACGAAAGTTATAAATGTGCTAATTAATTTATTGAATGTTTGCTCACTCAGAGTTGCGGAATGAAGCTGTCCTGTGTACATGGAATTGATTTTTTTCAATAAGTTGAACAAATGTCCAATTGCCTGCGCAGTATTGAAATCATCATCCATCGCTCGATAAGCATTGGTGATGCTATTTTCGATCTGTTCGACCTGTTTATCTTCTACTTCTAAATCTGCCGATTGATATTCCAGCATTTTTGCAATTCTCAACCCATTGATCAGTTTTTTATAGCCTTTTTGGGCGGCTTTCAACGCATCATTAGAGAAATCCAATGTAGATCGATAATGTGCCGTCAGCATAAAGTAGCGGATCGTCATCGGGCTATAGGCCTGCACCAATAATTTATGATCCCCATTGAATAATTCCTGCAGGGTAATAAAATTCCCTAAGGACTTACCCATCTTTTGACCATTGATAGTGATCATATTATTGTGCATCCAATAGTTTACCGGATCCTTATGATTGCAGGCATTTCCTTGTGCAATCTCACATTCGTGGTGAGGAAACATCAAGTCCATTCCTCCACCATGAATATCAAATTGAGTTCCAAGGTATTTTGAACTCATGGCAGTACACTCCAAATGCCACCCTGGAAATCCCACTCCCCATGGTGAATCCCATTTCATCAGATGTTCTGGAGCCGCATTTTTCCACAAAGCAAAATCAACTGGATTACGTTTTTCGGATTGACCGTCCAGATCTCTACTTCCGCTCATCAACTCGTCAATCACCCTTCCGGAAAGTCTTCCATAAGGAGTTTTTTCGTTGTATTTCAGGGTGTCGAAATACACAGAACCATTGATTTCATATGCTAAACCTTCTTTCAGTATCGCTTCTACCAAAGCGATTTGTTCAGGAATATGGCCGGTTGCCCGAGGTTCAATATTTGGTTTCCAGGTATTCAACAAAGCCATATCCCGATGATAGGAATCGGTATATTGCTGTGCAATTTCCATCGGTTCCAGTTGCTCAAGCTTGGCTTTTTTAGCTATTTTATCTTCTCCCTCATCAGCATCTCCTGTTAAATGACCAACATCCGTGATGTTCCTGACATATCGAACCCGATAGCCTAAATGAGTCAAATATCTATTAACCGTGTCAAAAGTGACTGCTGGTCTTGCGTGACCCAAGTGGGCATCGCCATAAACGGTGGGACCGCAGACATATAATCCTACAAAAGGAGGGTTGATGGCTTGGAAGTTCTCTTTCTTGCGGGAAAGAGTGTTGTATAGCTTTAATTGATGCGATTTCATTGATAGAATCAAGATTCAAGTATAAAGAATCAAGAACGGGAAAAGCCCAAAAATGATTCAGGTTGCAAAATAGTAGATTCCAAATGGGATTCGAAAGATAAAGTGAATTTGAAAGGATAATACTGAGTTTAAATGAAAAGACCTTCAAAAATTTTTATTCTGAAGGTCTTGAATCTTGATTCTAAAATCTAGTTTCTAAAATTAATGTTTAAAGTGTCTCACTCCAGTCATGACCATAGCCATTCCGTGATCATCACAATAATCTATACTCAACTGATCTTTTATGGATCCGCCTGGCTGAACTACTGCTGTGATTCCAGCTTTTCCGGCGATTTCTACACAATCGGGGAATGGGAAGAATGCATCAGAGGCCATCACAGCACCATTTAGATCAAAGCCAAATTCATTTGCTTTTGTAATTGCTTGCTTCAATGCATCTACTCGGGAAGTTTGCCCAACTCCAGAAGAGAATAATTGATTGTCATTACTCAGGATAATCGTATTAGACTTTGTGTGTTTACAGATTTTGGCTGCAAAAACCATCGCATCCATTTCCTTTTCTGTTGGAGCTTCCTGTGTCACTACTTTGAAATCCGCCTTGCTCTCGGTAGCCAAATCCTTATCCTGTTCGATTACACCATTCAAAAGCGTTTTCATCATTTTGGTTCCTGGAAGATCTATTTTCTGACGAAGTAATATCCTGTTCTTCTTTGCTTTCAAAACCTCAAGAGCTTCCTCCGTGAAATCAGGCGCAATCAACACCTCAAAGAATAAGGAATGCATTTCTTCAACCGCATCTTTGTCTACTGTTTGATTGGTTACCAAAACACCACCAAAAGCA
>NZ_JAHEBC010000149.1 GCF_024642405.1 Algoriphagus sp.
GGAAATGATCCACAGTTTTGGTTCCTTTAATGGAAAGAAGTTTTTGGATTTTAGCCTTAACTTCCTCTGCTGCTTTGGTGAATTCTGGATGATCCGTATCAACTTTAGTTGCTAAATTCTGCGCTAAATAATCTCCCAAAGTATAAGGAATCACAAAGTAGCCATCAGCAAGTCCCTGCATCAATGCAGAAGCTCCTAACCTGTTTGCTCCATGATCAGAGAAATTGGCTTCTCCTAACGCATAGAGTCCAGGAACGGTAGTCATCAAATTATAATCAACCCAAAGTCCACCCATTGTATAGTGAACTGCAGGATAAATCATCATTGGGGTTTTGTAGGGATTTTCCCCAGTGATCTGCTGATACATGTCAAACAAGTTGCCATATCTAGCTCGGATAGCTGCCTCACTGTCTCTATTGATTGCATCTCTGAAATCAAGAAATACTGCTTCACCTGTTTCATTTACACCTCTACCTTCATCACAGACATATTTTGCATTTCTGGACGCAACGTCACGAGGAACAAGGTTGCCAAAACTTGGATACTTTCTTTCCAAGTAATAATCTCGATCTTCCTCTTTAATATCAGAAGGTTTGATCTGACCTTTTCTCAGTTTTTCAGCTATTTCGACTGTTCTAGGAACCCAAACCCTACCGTCATTTCTGAGTGATTCAGACATCAATGTCAATTTAGACTGATGATCTCCAGAAACAGGAATACAAGTTGGGTGAATCTGCGTATAACAAGGATTTGCAAAGAATGCACCTTTTTTATGAGCTCGCCATGCGGCAGTTACATTGGATCCCATTGCATTCGTAGAGAGGAAAAACACGTTTCCATATCCACCAGTACAAAGCAATACAGCATGAGCAGCATGGGTTTCTATAGCTCCCGTGATCAAATTTCTGGTCACAATACCTCTAGCTTGACCATCTACAGTTACCAAATCCATCATTTCGGTTCTCGGATAAAGTTTAACTTTTCCGTTAGCGACCTGACGGCTCAATGCAGAATAAGCTCCTAAAAGCAATTGCTGTCCAGTTTGGCCCCTCGCATAGAAAGTTCTGGAAACTTGAGCTCCACCGAACGAACGGTTGGCCAACAAGCCACCATACTCTCTTGCAAAAGGGACTCCTTGTGCCACGCATTGGTCAATAATATTTACTGAAACCTCAGCAAGTCTGTAGACATTAGATTCTCTGGCTCTATAATCTCCACCTTTTATAGTATCATAGAAAAGCCTAAAAACTGAGTCTCCATCATTTTGATAATTCTTCGCTGCATTGATTCCGCCTTGTGCCGCAATTGAGTGGGCTCTTCTAGGACTGTCTTGGAAACAAAAAGCTTTTACATTATATCCGAGCTCAGCTAATGAGGCAGCAGCAGATGCACCTGCCAGTCCGGTGCCTACTACTATTACTTCGTATTTTCTTTTATTTGCGGGATTTACCAGTTTGCTGGTAAATTTATGTTTTGTCCACTTTTCGGCTAAAGGGCCTGCAGGTGTTTTTGAATCTAGTATCATACGGGACTATGGATTAGCTCTGTGTAAAATAGATATACAGTGGCATACTTGCGAAAAGCACAGGTACCACGATGCTATAAAATTTGCCTAAAGCCTCAATGGCTGGCGTATATTTTTTATGGTTCAAACCTAGCGTTTGAAATGCACTTGCAAAGCCATGGGAAAGGTGAAAAGAAAGAAATCCCATAGCGATGACGTATCCGCCTACCATTAGTTCATTTTGAAAGGCAAAAGAAACTATAGAAAATAGATCTTTGTATTGCTCTCCGTCATATGTCTTTATCGGAAGATCTCCCCAATGCATTTCATACCAGAAGCTCTGCATATGAACAATTAGGAACAAAAGAACAATTGTCCCTAAAACTCCCATGTTTCTGGAGGCAAAACTTGAATTAGTCGAAGCTTTTGAAACAGAATAACCAACTGGTCTAGCTGATTTGTTCTTGCTCGAAAGCATGATAGAATAGATGACATGACCAATAACTGAGATGTATGTCAGATAAGACAACAACTTGACAGCCGGATTGGTGGTCATAAATTTTGCGTAAATGTTAAATGCTTCTCCTCCGTCATTTTTGAATAGAAGCAAATTTCCAGAAACGTGGCCTGTCAGAAACAGGATGAGGAAAAGCCCGGTCAATGCCATGATCAATTTCCTTCCTAGGGTGCTACTTAAGGTTTTGGTAACCCAACTCATACAGATAGTGCGATTAGATTAGAACGAATTCTTATTATTGTGGCCAAATTTACATTTGGATGAGGTAGTAAACAATTCAAGTAATTAAGGATTGCTTATTTTAATCAGTTCTAAATAACTAAGTTCATTTAATATTATTTTAGTGTTTACTTTGGTTTTGTAACACTCTGTTAATTTTTATTGTTTGAATTTAACAGGATTTTCTACTTACTTTCATTTATTTCGTATAGGTAGAAAATCAAAGTTTTGAAATACCAGTGAATCACTTAAAGATAATCTGGCGTTTATCTAAAAAGTGATCTGAATAATTTGACCAACATGAAACTAAAACTTTCCTTAGGATTTTTTTTACTCTTCTTTCTTTCAGGTCTGTCCGATGTCTGGGCAACGCACATTCGAGCGGGTGAAATCATCGCTGAAAGAATTTCTGTTCAGACTTTAACTTACAGAATCATTGTAGTAGGATATACAGATACCAGATCAAGTGTGGTTTTTGGTCCTGGAAATATCAATTTCGGAGATGGCCGTGATGAACAGCTCAACACAGAAAGTGATTTCTCTTTGGTTGAAAGTTTAGGTGATCAAATCGAAAAAAACACTTTTGTTATAACTCATACCTATCAAGGTCCTGGGGTTTATAATATCAGATTTCAGGAATTCAACAGAAATGACAGGACGCTGAATATGGATAATTCGGTGGATACTCCTTTTTATGTAGAAACTCAAATCACAATTGATCCATTTATTGGAGTTAATAATTCACCGGTTTTAACTATTCCTCCAGTGGATAATGGAGCCATCAACTCAAGATATATCCATAATCCTGGAGCTTATGATCCAGACGGAGATAGCTTGGCGTATGAATTGGATATTCCAAAGCAAGCTTTCCAAAGACCAGTAAATAATTATAGAAGTCCGGCTTCTTCCGAATTCAGCTTTAATCAGCAAGATGGAAGTACTCCAGCTTTTTTAACATTAGATCCAATTTTTGGAGATTTAATATGGGATGCCCCAGGCACAGCAGGCCAATTTAATGTGGCATTCCGAATAAAAGAATACCGGAAACTTGATGGAGTTTGGACTCAGATTGGCTATGTCGTCAGGGATATGCAGATCATTATTGAGAACTCAGATAATCGAAGACCAGAATTAATTTTACCTCCTGACATCTGCGTAGAAGCAGGAACATTAATCCAAGAGATAATCCAGGGTTCAGATCCAGATGGAGACCCTATTAAGATTGAAGTTTATGGAGAACCCATAGAGATTACAACTTCTCCTGCTACTTTCTCACCAAATGATGGTGACTATCAAGCTAGCCCAGGAATTGTAAATTTTGAATGGCAGACGGTTTGTAATCACGTTAGAGCGAGAGAATACGACGTCCGTGTCCGAATCTCGGATCAACCAGCATCCGGACCAAGTTTAGTGGACATTAAAACTTGGAGAATAAAAGTAATAGGTCCTCCACCTGTATTTGATCAAATAGAACAACAAGCTGGAAGAACGGCTGAACTGAGTTGGGATCCATATACTTGTTCTAATTCAGCTAGCGAAATGCAGGTTTGGAGAAGAATTAATTCAGATCCATATGTGCCTGATAGTTGCGAAACTGGAATAAGAGCAGGTTATGAATTGGTTGGAATTACCGACATGCAAACATTCAGTTTTACTGATCTGAATGGTTCTGAGGGATTAGACCCAGGTAACACTTATTGCTACAGATTGGTAGCTGCATTCCCTTCTCCAAGATCTGGAGAGAGCGTTGTTTCTGAAGAAATCTGTATTACAGTTGATGTAGATGTGCCAATTCTAACCAATGTCAGCATTGAAGAAACTGATCCAACTAATGGTGAAATTTTTGTGAAATGGACCCCTCCTTATGACATAGATAGAACTATTTATCCAGGTCCTTTCACATATGAATTGCTGAGAAATACCGGATTTACAGGAAATCAAGATCAGATTTCTTTAGGAATTACTTCTGACACATTATTTACTGATACAGGATTAAATACAGAAAACCTAGTATACAATTATGAAGTAATTCTTTTGGATAGAGATACAAAAATTGACACTTCATCCAAAGCCTCTTCTGTATGGTTGCAGCCTACTATTATTAATGAGGCAATAGAATTGACATGGGAGTTTCAGGTACCTTGGAATAATTCAGTACAACAATATAGACATGAAGTTTACAGAAACAGAACAGATGCTGCAGCTACTGATGAGGATACCTTCGTCAAAATTGCTGAGGTAGATGTTACTCAGGATGGGTTCATGTACCTAGATGATGGAAGCTTCAATGGTGTTCCATTGGTTAAGGAAATTGAATATTGTTATTATGTAATTACAAAAGGATCTTACAATGTAGATGGATTGGTTTACCCTCTGGAGAACAAGTCTCAGATTGTTTGTGCAAAACCAGACGATAACAGGCTGCCTTGTCCTCCAGTATTAACTTTTGAAGGCCCCCTTTGTGAAGAATACTTAGCAGAACAACCTTGCAATACTTCCACTTTCTATCATGATCTTAGTTGGTCACCTGACTTTAGTGGTGAATGTGATGATGAATTAAGTGGCTACAGGCTATACTACACTTCTGATGGAGAAGATAGTGAGTTTACAATGATCCAAGAACTTTCTGCGATAGAATTGCAGACCCGAGTTAGTCAACTTACTACCTATAGAGGCTGTTACTACATTACCGCTGTGGATAGATCCGGAAATGAAAGTGAGCCAAGTAACATTGTTTGTGTTGAAAACTGCCCTTCTTATAATTTGCCTAATGCCTTCACGCCTAACGGTGATGGACTTAATGAAACATTTATGGCATTCGACAATCCATTCTCTGAATGTCCAAGATTTGTCATTGGTGTAGAAATCTTCATTGTAAATAGATGGGGTGCTGAAGTTTATTCCTACAACAGCCTAGAGTCCAATGAAAATGATATTTTCATTAGATGGGATGGAAGAGACAAAAATGGAAACGAATTACCAGCAGGAACTTATTTCTATTCGGGTACGGTTACTTATGACGTTTTAGATCCAGCCTTACAAAAAGAAAGCCTGAAAGGCACAATCCAGATACTTCGATGAGTCAAAAACAATCCATTGTCTTTTTTGATGGAGTATGTAATCTTTGCAATTCATCCATAGACTTTATTATTCGTCATGACGCGAATAATAAATTTCTAGTGGGTGCTTTGCAAGATGAGGTGAGTAAACAAATACTTTCTGAGTATCAAGTAGATCCAAATTACCTGGATTCCTTAGTACTTCTTGAGGACAACCAGATTTTTTATAAAAGTACTGCCGCACTAAAAATCGCGAGAAATCTTTCAGGTCTTACACCTATCTTATATCCATTTATTGTTCTCCCAAGGTTTTTGAGAGATCCGGTTTATGACTGGATTGCAAGAAATAGATATAATTGGTTTGGAAAAAAATCCACCTGTAGATTACCTTCTCCTGAAGAAAAATCAAAGTTCTTGACACCTAGTAACTCTCCTTTTCAGACTAGTATCTAATAATTGATTTCTGTTCCGCTTCCGGAAAAGCTTTATATTTGGCACAAACAAAATCCAATTGAATGAAAGCATTTGTGTTTCCGGGCCAGGGTGCCCAATTTCCAGGTATGGGAAAAGACCTTTACGAGGAAAATCCACAAGCGAGAGCATTATTTGAACAGGCTAATGAAATTTTAGGCTTTAAAATCACAGATATCATGTTTGATGGTACTGCTGAGGAGCTAAAGCAAACAAAAGTCACCCAGCCGGCAATTTTTCTACATTCTGTTATTCTGGCAAAAACAACCCCTGATTTTGCTCCAGACATGGTAGCTGGTCATAGTTTGGGAGAATTTTCTGCCTTGGTTGCCAATGGCACATTGGCCTTTGAAGATGGGCTTAAATTGGTTTACCAAAGAGCCTTGGCAATGCAAGAAGCTTGCGAAATCAACCCTTCCACAATGGCTGCTATTCTAGGTTTGGCAGATGAAAAAGTTGAGGAAATTTGCGAAGGAATTTCAGATGAGATTGTAGTTCCTGCCAATTACAATTGCCCCGGACAACTTGTGATTTCTGGTTCTAATAAGGGAATAGAAATTGCCTGTGAAAAAATGAAAGAAGCAGGAGCAAAACGTGCATTGCCACTTCCTGTGGGTGGTGCTTTTCATTCCCCTTTGATGGAACCAGCCAGAGAGAAATTACAAAAAGCGATTGAGGCTACAGAATTCAGCCAGCCTATCTGTCCCGTTTACCAAAATGTAAGCACCACAGCGATTAGTGATGTGTCTGAAATTAAGGCAAACCTTATTGCCCAGCTTACCGCGCCGGTAAAATGGACTCAATCGGTTCAAAATATGGTAAAAGATGGAGCTACTCATTTTGTAGAATGTGGACCTGGGAAAGTACTTCAGGGTTTAGTTAAAAAAATCCATCCAGAAGCAGAAGTTTCCGGTCTTTAAAAGAATAAAACCCGCTTCGGCGGGTTTATTTTTTGAACCTATACACTATGGAATTGTCTTCGCAGTTTTTCAATAATTCCTTTATAGTTTTATTCTTCGTTGGATGAGTAAAGTCCGGTAGTATCTCATTAAGAGGAATCAAAACAAACTTTCTTTGAGAGATCCATGGATGTGGAATTTTTAAATCAGGAGTATCTAAAACTAAATCATCCCAAAATAGAATATCTATGTCCATCGTCCGATCTCCCCAATGCTCATTTCTTTTCCTTCCTAATTCTATTTCAACTTTTTGAATAAAAGCTAACAAAGTCAATGGATCCTGAGAAGACCTAACTTGAATAACCTGATTTAAGAAAGGCTCTTTTGCAATTCCTCCCCACGCTTCAGTTTCATAAATAGAGGATTCTAACAAAAGTTTATTGTTACTCGTTAAACGGTTCACGGCAGTTTTTAATAAAACTTCCCTATTACCCCGGTTGCCCCCTAATATTAAAGTAACCTTTGACTCCATGTCATTCGTATGAATCTACCTATTAACATTCGCCAAAATAGGTTATTTTCGCATCTTAAATTAATCTAAATATGAAATTCTTAGGTAATGTACTCGCAGTGATTGTGGGTCTAATTATATTTACTGTTTTGAGTATTCTTGTTTCCTTTGGTATTATCGGCATGATAGCAGCTTCAGGAAAAGAAGAAGTAACAGTCAAAGAAAATACCGTCCTTCATTTAAATCTTAATGGTAGGACTATTGTCGAAAGAACAAGTGATGATGATCTAGATCTTTCATTTTTTGGATCTGCATTTGGCCAACCAAATACAGCAGGTCTTGTCAATCTAAAAAAGGCCATTCAGGCTGCCAAAACAAATGAGAGTATCAAAGGAATTTACTTAAACACGGGAATGGTAATGGCTGGACAAGCCAATCTACTGGAACTTCGAGAAGCTTTTGAGGACTTTAAAACATCAGGAAAGTTTATCCTAGCTTATGATGAGGCCTACACAGAGGGTGGTTATTACTTGGCATCTGTTGCAGATGAAATTTATTTAAACCCGATGGGCGGGATAGATTTTAATGGATTTTCTTCCGAGGTTTTATTTTTTACAGGGCTTTTTGAAAAGATCGGAGTAAAGCCTGAAATTTTCCGTGTCGGAGAATTTAAGAGTGCGGTTGAACCATTTATTTTAAAGAAAATGTCAGACGAAAACAGACTTCAAACGCAGGCATTTTTATCAGATATCAATTCAAACGCTCTTAAAGGAATTGCAGAATCCAGAGGAATCAATCTTGATTCTCTTATGCGTACCAACAATCAAATGCTGGTTCATGATCCTGAAGATGCTGTGAAATACAGCTTAATGACAGGATTAGCTTACGAAGATGAAATTCATGCCAAGCTCAAAGAGAAGTTGGGAATAGGCGAGAATGATGAAATCTCTACTATCAATGCTACAAAGCTTAATTCAACGGTAAGATCCAATAACATTACCTCAAAAAACAGAATCGCAGTCATCATTGCCGAAGGAGATATTGTCAGTGGAAATGCAGAAGGATTCATCAGTTCAGAAAAGTTCGCGAGAGAAATTCGTAAGGCAAGAAAAGATGAAAATATAAAAGCCATAGTACTAAGAGTCAACTCTCCGGGAGGATCTGTCCTCGCTTCCGAGGTGATTTGGAGAGAAATGTCTGAAGCCAAAAAAGCTAAACCAGTTTATGTTTCAATGGGAGAAGTTGCCGCATCCGGGGGATATTATATTTCAGCTCCAGCAGACACCATTGTTGCACAGCCGAATACTATTACAGGATCCATTGGAATATTTGGATTGTGGTTTAATGCCGAAGAATTATTAAATGACAAAATGGGGATTACCACAGATGTGGTAGAAACGGGAGAACTTTCTGACTTTATGAATCCTACTAGGGAAATTACCGATGTGGAAAGAAATATTATGCAGACCAGTGTAGAAAAAGGATATGAAACCTTTATTTCTAGAGTGGCTGAGGGAAGAGGAATGAGCCCAGAAGCTGTAAAAGAAGTCGCCTCTGGGAGAGTTTGGACAGGAAATCAGGCTATAGAAAGAGGGCTGGTTGATGTTTTGGGAAGTCTAGACGATACCATAGAATTAGCTGCTGATAGAATTAATGCGGGAGATGATTACAGAGTAGTTTATTTCCCCCAAAAGAAACCATGGTTTGAGCAACTAATGAGTGACTTTGGACAAAATGTAAAACTAAAAATGATTCAATCCGAATTAGGGGAAAATTTTGCAATATATAAGCAAGTTCAAAAATTGAGAGAATACCAAGGCATACAGGTAAGAATGCCAGCAGATTATATTATAAAATAAAAACCACGGCCTGGTGAGTTCTCCAAGAATTAGACTTCTAATCGGGTATTCATCAGGCCATTTTTTTTTTCAATAAAATTCAAAATATACTTTTCTTTTAAGTAGTATCAATACTCTCCTTACAATAAATAAATTTAGCAGGGGTCTAATTTTATTCTTGCAATAGGATCAACCAGGCTTTTTCTAAATCTCCTGTTTCTAGCGCTTCCTTTGCCAACAAATGCAAGTGATCTAACCAAGAATCAAGATCATGCTGAAACCGAATTTTCATCTCTTGCATTTCTGCACTTTTTGCAAACTCCCTCAATTGGTCTTCATTTGGAAGTTT
>NZ_JAHEBC010000476.1 GCF_024642405.1 Algoriphagus sp.
TCGCTGAAGTATTGAATACTTCTTCCCGTTCCAAAGTGCTGGAATATGATAACTGCATTCTGATTACCATAAAAATGATGCAGATGAAGGATGATGATGGTAAAATTACAATTGAAAACCTAAGCTTAATTCTTACAGAATCCGTCCTTATATCTTTTCAGGAGACAAAAGGAGATGTTTTCGAACCCGTAAGAGAACGCATCCGAAAGCAAAAGAAGCGAATCAGAAATGGAGGAACTGATTATTTAACCTTTGCGCTTTTAGATATCGTGATAGATAACTACCTCTACGTTATTAATTTGCTTGGTGAAAAAATTGAAACGTTGGAAGAAAACCTTTTGGTAAACCCAAATGAGGTGGTCATCAATGAGATCAACAATTATAAAAAGGAACTAAACTTTTTGCGAAAGAACATCAAACCCGCAAAAGAGATGATTTTCTCATTGGCCAAAATGGAGACAGATTTGATTGAGGATGAAACTGACATTCATTTCAAAGAGCTTCAGGACAATATCAGTCAAGCAAGTGATACCTCGGATAGTTACCGGGAAATTTTATCAGATCAGCTAAATATTTATCATACCACCATCAGCAGCAAACTAAATGACACCATGAGATTCCTTACTGTATTCTCAGTGGTTTTCATTCCTTTGACTTTTATCGCAGGGATCTACGGCACCAACTTTGAAAATGTCCCCGAACTATCTTTTAAGTATAGCTATTACATCATGTGGGGAGTGATGATAAGTATTGCGATAGGAATGTTGCTTTATTTTAGGAATAAAAAGTGGCTGTGATACTAAATATGATTATCCGGAATTCTGCCAGTTAATAGACAATTAAGCTTCAACAAAGCGGATAATCGTCCAAAGACGACGGTCAACAGTCCACACTCTGCTGTTCAGGATCCACGACAATTGTCGGGAGTAACCCTGAACCTCTAACATAGGATTTTTAATCCGAGTGTGTAGAACAACAATTAACAATTAGGTCAGAGATTTTAAACCTCTTTTAAGATAAAAATCTTCCCCTTTGCGATTTCTTTGTGGTTAAATCCAAAAAAAAAACCGACTTTTCGTCGGCTTTGTAAATCTCTTAAAGGTCTGAATACTCGGTCGGATATAACAACCTGGTATCATTTCTTGAAACGGTATTTTTATATTCCTCCAAATCTCTCATTTCAATCCACTTTGGATCCACTCCAAATTGCTTCCAGTGCTCATTTCTCACATCCATATTTTCATGGGTAGTCATGTACATCAAGTTTGGCATATTAGCACCAGCGATGGTTTCCGCATAGAAAACCGGGCTACAATTTAATCTCTCAAAAATGTCCATCTCACCAGAGTTGAACATCTTTACTTTTTGACGGTACAATCTCTCTGTAGGTCCTTCATAGCTTCTCAACTCATAAATTCTATCTTGTTTTGCATTGGTCAAATTAGACTCTGCAAATTTTGGATGCTCTGACATGCCCCTCATAATCGAAGTCTCAATTCTTTTATAGGGAGGGTTGTCAAAAGTGGCGTTGATATAAGCACTTCCATCAGCCAAAAAAGTCTGATCTTTCAATAGCTTTCCTTCGAATGCCTCAAATTCCCCTAAGGATTTGAAAGGAATAAATACATACACTTTCTGACCCGCATCAGGCTGCGAAGCAATCGGTTTAAATACTCCTACTTTTGCTACACCATGACGATGGGCAGCCGGGATAAAAGCTTTTTCCAAATAGCTATCCAACATGGCTTCCTGCTCAGGTGTTTCAATATGATAGGTTTTCAGCTCATAGATATCTCTTTTTTGTGCCATTATACTCAAGCTCATCAATAGGCACAGGGCAAATAAACCAATGGGTAATGTTTTAATAAATTTCATTTTCAAGGTTTTAGGTTACGAATGGGTATTTGATATCTAATCTAAGGTAAACTTCGAAAGGAAGCATCCTGTTTGTGGAATTCTAAGAGAAATTTAAGATTTAACAGTTTGGCTGTTCAGTATTTGCAATCCTAATCCTATACCATAGGATTTATAATCCGATTGTTTAGAACAATAAGAGGTTAAATCTGTGATTTTTTATTCATTTGAAGATAAAAAACTTCTGAAATTATTTCGAGGTAACAAACCTCGAAGAGCAGAATAATTGAAAGCTTAATCCCTTTTCGATCTCTTTGTGGTCTTAATGGTTAAAAACAAAAAAAGCCGACTCTCGCCGGCTTCTTATGTATCTCTACTAACTCTTACTTATTATTTGCTCTTTTCATCGGGTTGCTTCCTATTGAAGTACCTCTGGCAGCACCTGAACCTTTGAACAATTCAAATCGAGTTGGCTGATATTGTCTTGGCCAGTAATTGCTGCTCTCGTCGATATCCGCTGTTTCTCTCAAAGGATCCAAAACGATCTGCTTCACTTCCTTCTTCTTGGCAAAAACCTTTGTCACTTCGGTTTCATTCAATCTCCAGATCTCTGCAGGGATTCTTTCGATTTCAGACGTTCCATCAGTGTATTGCCATTCCAAAATGATCGGCATCACCAATCCACCCACATTTTT
>NZ_JAHEBC010000477.1 GCF_024642405.1 Algoriphagus sp.
TGATGTAATCATTGGAGTAGATGGAAAAGTCACCAATAATGTGTCTAACCTTCAGGAAATGGTAGCTAGAAAAAGGCCAGGTGATCAAGTAGAAGTTGAATACTTGAGAGATGGTGAAACTTATAAAACTAAAGCTACCCTCAAAAACTTTGATGGTGATACAAATATCATTAAGAAGGAAGTTCCTAAAACGTATGAGTTTGGCGGAATGATTTTCGAAGAACTCAAAGATCCATTGAAGGAAAGATTGAGACTCGATGGAGGAGCGATGATTGGAATCGTTGGAGAGTCTGAATGGAGAGAAGCTGGAGCAAGACCTGGGTTTATTATCACTTCGGTAATAAGCGACGAGGGACGAACAAGAATTAAGTCAGTAGAGCAATTACTTGAGGTTTTAAATGATAAATCAGGTGAGGATGTGGTTGTTTTGGGTATGTTCCAAGATGGCACTGAATACTATTTTGAAGTTGAGTTAGATTAATTGTTGATTGATTGTAGATTGAAGCAGGCCAGATTTATTTCTGGTCTGTTTTTTTATGCCTAAATGGATAAGGAAGGATGTGACTTTCAATTGGTTTTCTTATTTTGAACATCGATAAGCCCATATTCATATGAAATTAACCACATCCTTTTTTGTTAAAGCTTTTGCTTTAGTTTTGATTTCTACTCAGGTATTTTCGCAGATCGCTAGCGAAATATCTCCAATTGGGAAGCAACCCCTCCCTGGAATCTCACAGGAGAGAATTGATAGAATCGATCAAATGCTAGATGAAACCATAAGTTCAAATCAAGTTCCCGGATTAGTAGCAATGATCGTCAAGGACGGAAAAATTGTTTATCACGAAGCAAAAGGTTTTGCGAACGTTTCTGATCAAAACATGATGGCAAAAGATCAAATTTTTAGAATAGCATCTCAATCGAAAGCCATTACTTCTACCGCAGTGATGATGCTTTGGGAAGAAGGGAAGATCGGATTGGATGATCCTATTTCTCGCTACATTCCTGAATTTGCAAATCCTCAGGTATTGACAAGATTTAGCTATGGAGACACATCCTATTCCACACGTCCTGCATCAAGAGAAATCCGGATTCGAGATTTATTGACACATACTTCGGGTTTGGGGTATGGAATGATCGATGGAAATGAGCAGATGAAAATGATTTACAACAAAGCTGGTATTGTAGAATTGTTTACTACTGAACCTGTAAAAATCTCTGATAATATTAAAAAGCTGGCAAAACTACCTTTACATCATGATCCAGGGTCAAAGTATACATACAGTTTGGGTTTGGATGTTATGGGGTATTTGATCGAAATCGTATCAGGTATGCCATTTGATGAATTCCTTAAAACCAGGATTTTCGATCCACTTGGCATGAAGGATACTGGTTTTTACTTGAACGATTCTCAAGGTAATCGATTGGTGACAGTGCAAAGGAAAGTGAATGGAGAATGGGAATCTTACCCCGTGACTTTCTACGATCCTGATTATCCTAAAACAGGAGCTAAGACTTTTTTCTCAGGAGGGGCTGGGCTTTCTTCTACAGCTTTGGACTATGCAAAATTCCTTCAAATGTATTTGAATGGAGGGACATACAATGGAGCGAAGATTTTGAGTTCAACCACCATAAAAACTATCATGTCCAATCAGGTAGGCGATTTGTTGGGTGATGGAGGAAAAGACTATGGTTTGGCCTTTGGCTTAGTAGATGAGAATGGTGTGGCAAAAGGAGGCATAGGTAGTTTAGGAACATTTGATTGGGGTGGATATTTCAATACTCAATATTTTGCCGACCCAGTTACCAATACAATTGGAATTTTAATGAAACAAACTCAAGGAGGCACAGGCGACCAATCCGGTTGGAAATTCAGGCAAATGGTTTTTTCAGCAATTGACTAAAAAAAGGAAAGGGTAACGAATTTGTTACCCTTTCTTATTAGATTTTATCAACTGCAAGTTTATAGTTTGGATCTTCCATCACATTGACATCAATCAGGTTATCTGCATTTTGAAGAAGTTTCCTACAATCAGGGCTCAAATGTTTTAGATGGATTTTCTTACCCGCTTTTTGGTATCGTTCTGTGATTTTATTTAGTGCCTCAATGGCAGACATGTCTACTATACGACTTTCTTCAAAATCAATAATAACTTCATCAGGATCATTTTGAACATCAAATTTTTCCGCAAATGCTGTTGTAGAAGCGAAGAATAATGGTCCAAACATTTCATAATGTTTAATTCCATTTGAATCGATATACTTCCGTGCTCTAATTCTTTTAGCATTGTCCCATGCGAAAAATAATGCAGCTAAGATAACTCCAACCAATACTGCTAGGGCTAGGTTATGCAAGACTGCAGTCACGAGAGTTACAAGAACCATTAGAAACACATCCGACTTAGGCATTTTATTCCAAGTCTTCAAACTTGCCCATTCAAAAGTTCCGATGGAAACCATAATCATCAAACCAGTCAAAGCTGCCATTGGCACTTGTTCTATAAGGCTTGACCCAAACATAATAAATACTAAAAGCATCACTGAAGCGAC
>NZ_JAHEBC010000150.1 GCF_024642405.1 Algoriphagus sp.
CCTAATCCAGTTCCCGATCCAGTTGGCTTTGTGGTAAAGAAGGGCTGGAAAATCTTTTCTATGATAGAATCTGGAATTCCATCTCCGTTGTCCTTTACTGATAGCTCAACTCCCTTTTTGGTCTTTCTTGTACTCACAATGACCTCTGGTTGGTAATTCTCTGTTTCAGATTTTGCTTTCTCACCAACTGCATAAAATGCATTATTTACAAGATTGAGAATTACCCTTCCTATATCTGATGCTACTACATTTGCCTTTGGTAATTCAGGGTCCAGTTCTAATTTAAATTTGGTGTTAAAGATTTTGTCCTTTGCACGAAGACCATGATAAGAAAGTCTTACAAATTCATCTGCCAATACGTTAAGGTCTGTAGGTATTTTTTCGCCTTTACTGCTCCTGCTATGCTCTAGCATTCCTTTTACTATGGAATCAGCACGTTTCCCATGAGAAGTGATTTTAGAAAGGTTTTCTTTTAAATCGCCTCCAATGGCTTTTGCTTCCTGAATATCCCCTTTCTCCAGTTCTTGATTCATCTCATCGACCAATTCAGTACTGACTTCAGAAAAGTTGTTAACAAAATTCAGAGGGTTTAGAATTTCATGAGCGATACCAGCAGTAAGTTCACCAAGTGAGGCCATCTTTTCAGATTGGATAAGCTGGGCTTGCGTGGATTTTAATTTATCATAAGCTGATTCCACATTTTCCCGCTGAGTTTTGATCTCTTCTTTTTGTATTTGAAGTAAACGATTTGCTTTCTGTTTGCTTAGGTTATTTCTATAAAGGTAAATGCTGATTATAATAAACATGATCAACACAGCTAATGAAGCAAAAATGATAATTCTTTGGTTAAATACTGCTGCGTTTTTTAATTCAGTGTCTTTTTGAAGTAACTCTATTTCAGCCTCTTTTTTGTTTAGCTCAAATTCGAATTGAAGCTGCTGGTTCATTTGTAAGGTACTCGTTTGAGCAATTATCTCTTTGATTGATTTTGCTTTGATTTCATTTTCATAAGCCTCCTTATAATTTCCCGTTAAAGCATGTGTCTCTGCCAAATTTTGATACACATCCACTAATTCATTTTTGACATCTATCTCGGTTGCAAATGATTTGGCTTTTTCTAAACTACTGAGAGCTCCATTTAAATTCCCTTGTTTTCTTTGGGTTTTTGCTAAGCCAATAAGGCTTTGAGTTGTTTCATATTTGGCATCTAAATCCTCAGATATTTCTAATGCCCGTCTATGAAAATCATAAGCTTTATCAAAATTCCCTAACGAGGAATTAATTTCTCCTAATTGGGTTAGCGGGAAAGTTGCATCAATAGTTCCATCACAAAGTTGCAAAGCCATTTGATGGAAATAGGTAGCTGAATCATAGTTCGATTCTAAAAAATATACTTCGCCTATATTCATTGCTGCAATGGCTATTCCCAATTCATAATCTATTCCCTCAAATTCTTCCAAAGATCTCTTGAAAAAAGACAGAGATTCATTGATCGTTTTTTTGTTCTTAGAATATACAGTTCCGATATTATTAAGAGAGGTGGCTATCCTTAATTTGTTATCAACTTCTTCCGAAAGCTTCAGAGATTCAAAATGCAGTTCTAATGCTTTCGTGGTAAACCCTAACTTATAGTATATGGATCCAAGATTACTAAGGATGTTAGCTTCACCAGTTTTATCCCCAATTTCCCGGAAAATTCTTAATGCTTCTTGAAAGGCTAAAATTGATTCTTGAAAATTTCCTTGTTGGTCGTAGGCAATTCCCTTGGTCTTATATGCATTCGCCAAGCCGTTATTATAGTTTATTTTTTCTCCTAATCGAATTGCTTCATCTAAATAGAAAATAGAATTATTTAGATCTGAACTAAGAAGAAATTCCATTCCCAACTCCAAATAGTTAGAAACTTTTACACTATCGTCATTTAGATTATCGATAGATTTTAGCAAACTATCTGCCCGGGTGTTTTGGGCGAAACTTTTATTAAAAAATGGGAAAGAAAATAAAAGTATAACTAGTAAATATTTAAAAATCGTCATATATCAGTCTCTGTTCCTATGAAAATGCTTTTCACTTTAAATTGTAAAGATTGGTAATTTTAAACTTACTTCTTCTTGCATTCAGAAATTCCAAATAATTAGCCAAAAAAACAAACTTGTCCTTTCTTTAAGATCAAGAACATATAATTCCGGACCTTGATCTGAAACTCTTAATGAGAATAATTTATTTAATTATTACATCAGTTGTCAACCCTCATATTTATTCTACTTACTGGATTCAAAGCTTCAGAGGTTATTGTATACAATTTGAAAGATAGAATTTGAGATACTTAAATTTTATTAAATCTATAAATGAAAAAGAATGGAAGTTAATTCCATTCTTTTTCTCTTTCAATAGGGGTTCCCTTTTTTAGGGATCTTTGATTACATGGATCGATTTTATTCCATTTACTGTATTGATATTGATCATATAAAAACCAATATGCATTTGCGAGAAGTCCAATTCGAGACGGCTTTCGTCTGCATGCCAAATTCTAGGTAATTGATGGATCCTTCCCATTGCGTCAAATATTACCAATGAATAGTCATTTGGCTCCTCTTCCACAAGACCCTTGAGACTGATATTCAATCTGTTGCTTACTGGATTAGGATATGCTTTTAGTTCACCTTGTGTTTCTTCTTTCTCAAGAGAAGAATTTTTATCTGAAATAGACAATTCGTTGATGGATTCACTTGATATTGGTTTTTTCCTTGCATTAGTTTCCCATTCTGCCACAAGCGGTCTTATTGCTATGGCCTGAGCAACCCAGTGTTCGCTCAAGGAAGCAGTGGCGCTTAAATCCCCAGTTTTTCCAGCTTCACTTTGAATATAATAGGACATCATATTAGAAGTTAATCCTTGCTGATTATTTGGGTCATCATAAACTTCGATTGTACCTGCTGGAGGCATCCAAGTTGCATTTTTCTTATTGGTGTAGAAAAGCATCACCATGGTATTACAATCAATAGTTGTCAGTGAAGGTGCTGTTGCAACTAAATTCTGGGATCCTGAAGCTCCACTAAATGCAACGATAGGCCCATCAGGATGATTGACGTCTGCTCCACTTACTTTTGTTATTCCCATAGTCCATTTAGGGGCCTGATTGATTCGGAACCCATAAGTGTCTGGCTCATTAGAATCTTTTACTACTTTATAATAAGTAGCCATAGAAACTTGGTTTAGCTGACTGACACGCTGAATAAGAACCCAACCTTTATCAAGTGGTGTAACTGAAGGAGCTTGACCTTTTTCAAACATTAATCCTACAATCAAAAGATCTCCGATTTGGGTATTGTCAGGTTTTTTAATGGTGGCAGGATTACTGGTATTTCCGGCTCCCATTGCTGTTTCAAATTCCTCTACTTCTGGAGCTTCATTTACACAACCTACAATCAACAGCGGATCATATTCAGAAATTGCCGGATCGTAGTTTTCATTACCTATAAAATTAGCACGTACCTGGTATGTACCAGGGAATACGGGGGCAGAAGTTGTTGGTCCATAGCTTGTTTCACCAGTTCCCGAATATTCAATTATAATTAGGTTTTGGTCAAGTAAATCTTCAATTCCACCTATTCCATAGGCAAAGGCAGTTGCTTCAAAAGGTTGTCCGTTATATTCAAACTTACCACCGGTTACAGATACTGTTGGTGTTGCTTTTTCTACCGTTAATAGACCTTTGTTAATAGTTCCTATGGTATAGTTGGAAGGCTCAATTAAACTGATGATCGGATTCAATTCATAATTGCCTGCTTCGATCAATCCTTCTGTTGAAAATACCAACTCATTTTTCAATAATGAATAAGAGACAGATTCTACAACGGATTCTTCATTATCATCGAGCACCACCTCATTCCCTTCTGGATCAAGGAAACTGGTACTCACTTCAAATCCCTCAAATTCAGTAGCAAACTCAGGTGTTGTGTCACCGTATTCGATTTGGTTAGGTGAAGCAGCTGTAGTTGCTGTAAGGGTAGCAGGAGTAATTGTTAGATCCGCAGGAAGATAAGATGTGATCATGTTTCTTGATTCGTAGGTTCCCGGAATAATTATGTGTTGTCCGACATCCGTTCCTGTCACCAGAGTAATTGAGAAGAATTCAAGATTAAAATCATTATCATCCTCACCAATTTCTTCCCCGAAGTCATAGTATTTTCCTATTTCCGAATTTTCACCCTCTTCTGCTAATTCTAAATCTTTTTCTCCAAAAATGACCAGGCTATTGTCTTCCGATTCGTTCTCTGAACCCCCGGTACTATTGATAATTGTCCTTGAGTTAATGATAGTTCTTCCATTAACTATCGTCCTAGCATTGATGATCGTTCGCCCGTTAATAATTGTTCTACCATTTACAATGGTTCGTCCATTGATGATGGTTCGTGCGTTGATTATTGGCCTTCCATTGATGCTTACTTCTTTTAACTCTTGATCTTCAGGATTATCGAGGTAATCCAAATAAGAGTCGGCTGAAACATCAAACGCAGAATTTATAATCGGTCTTCCATTAATAATGGTTCGCCCGTTAATAATAGTTCTTCCATTGATGATGGTTCGCCCACTCACCATAAAGCTTTTATTGATAAAGCTCTCCTTGTTGATAATTGGCCTACCATTAAAAATTCCCAATGGAAGGCTGTTATCATCTGGCTTTTTGGCCAATCCAAGATCAAGCACATATTGGCTGATAATACTATTCTTTAATCCTTGGACATCAGTTATTTTTATCTCTCCGTCAGATTCAATCAGGTCATCTGCTATAATAACTTCATATCCTAAAGCATCGCTTATTGACTCTCCATACTTTAAATTCAGATCCACTGGTTTAAGCGTAATGGGTAAAGATTCTACCTTTACGATACCTGGACCATAGTTGCCGAAATCATCATTTGTTCCATCATAAAGTAGACTTCCATCTTCCTGAATCTCTCCAACATAATTGAAAAAATCGGAGAAAGTAAATCCTGTTTGAGAATGGGAAGCAGTGATAACATAAGTTCCAACTTCTGCCAAATCCCCAGTGATTGGACTGGATAATGAGAGAGGCAATAAATTGTTGTCTTGATTTTCCAGATTCAAGGTAAGACCAACTTCTTCTAAAGTTAATTCACTCTTTACCCAATTTCCTTCAACCAATTCATAGACACTAGCTGTAAAAGGCTTTAATACCTGCGCATATTTCTTAGTCAGATCATCCGCTCTGATTGCGATAGTTCTTTTGACGATATCAAAGAAGTATTCTGGACCGGCTGTTCCACCATCTAGTCCGCTGTCTGAAATTGCATTATTCACAACGGTGACTCCAGGGTTTCCCTCGAATTCGGGGATTGTAACTTCCAGATAACCAAATCCTTGATCATCAATCCCATAGATTGCATTTAATTGTTCCTCTCTTAAATAAACATTTGAACCTTCATATAGATTAGTTCCCCTTATAATCAACTGAAACTCGACTTCTCCAGGTGTAATCTCTTCACCATATACTAATTCTATGTTATCAGGATTGGGAGCGGCGAGGGATAACAACGCCTTATCCGCTCTGACAAGTCCGGAACCCGATTTGAAATCATCTCCTGCTTCATGCATATCTTGAGCAGTAGATTTAAGGACTCTTCGAATATCATCCGGCAAACTTTCACCAATTCCTCCGATCCAATCAGCAGGATTGCTTTCAGGATAATACTTAACTCGGGCTTGTTTCACCAAAGCTGCAATAGCTGCGGCATGAGGGGCAGCTGCTGAGGTACCATAGAAGTTTGGAAAATCATCATTCTCCAAATTGGGAGCGCCAAAGTTTACGGTTGTGTTGACTCCATTTGGTGCGGTAAAATCTGGTTTGTTTCGTATCTCACCATTGGTAGTTGTTCCACCTCTGGAAGAGAAGGTAGCTACAGTAAAAGGTTCGGTTCCGCTTGGTACTAGTTCAGGGTCAAATCCAAATACTGAAGTATTGGCGTAAAGAACAGCTCCAACGGTCATTGCTCCTTCCGCATTTGCTTGCCCAACAATAGTAGAAGCATTTATTCCATTCTGATCATTTGGATCTAATTCACCTCTGAAAACAACATACTTAAACTTGATTCCAGTGTTAGAATCTAAATCAGTACAACTCTCACATTCTCTTGCAATTAATAATTCAACAGTGGTTTCCTCTGTAACCGTAAAAGAAATTATTTCAATTGGGTCGCCATCCGTATTATCTCGATTAAAGCCAAAAAGAGGAACTCCAAAGTCTTTGAGATAGATATCAAGGTCATATAAGCTGCCTATTTGATCTATTGAATAAAGTGGATCCTCCCATTGGAGTGCAATCATATAAACCGCTGGGCCATTTTCTCCAGGGAATACTTTGATAGATTGAGTGGTGTTTCCATTACTAAATTGATGCACTCGGCCTTGCTCGGTCCAAGTCCCAAGATTCAGAGGTAAATCAATTTCGGGATCGATAACAGGTGTAAATACTCCCTCAAAAGACTTTGTTCCAAAATTTCCCGCTGAAGTAAAATAAGAGACCCCATTTGCAGTAACTTCATTGACTGCCTTTGCTACTTTTCCGTCCCTAAAGATAGGCTCAGTCATATACGCAATATCATCCACAAGAATATCACTACCTGCCGCTCCAAGATCTCTTATCCCTTGTGCAAAATCTCCTGCTGTAAGCACTCCCGTTCTGAAGCCTAGTTCTGCACCCGGGGCTATATCATGAACAATTTGCATCATTGCACGACCTTCATCTGTACCAGTTCCAAATCGACTTGGTAAGTCTCTCAAAAAATATGTGCTGGCAGGTAAATCACCATTGGAAATATCTGTCGCCAACGTGTTTACACCCGCATCTGAACGAGTGGCATAGCTGTCAGAAAGTATTCCAATTTTGATTCCGGTTCCGTCAATAGGTTGATCCCCTTCAAAATGAGAATAACCTGCTCTTACAAGGTTCGATCGCATGACTCGATCCCCCTGAGTGGTAGTTACCCCTTTATTTGGGACAGGGGGGATAGCAGGGCGTACATAATTAATTATCTCATAATATTGATTCAATTCCAATAGATTATCGATTGGGAAAAATCCAGCGATGATCAAAGAATTCGAATCTTGTTTTAACTCATTTTCGGTGGGAGTGACGAACCCTAAATTTTCGAGAATAGCTTTAGCTTCATTAAATTTGTTTTTTATGTAGATTACTTCGATAAGAACTTCATCTCCATCTATATAAAAGACTTCATTGCTTTCTACGACTTGACCCTGTCTAAAAATTTCATTCAAGGCACTTAATTCAGAACCTATAATTTCATAGACTTTTCCTTGTGAACAGATGCCAAAGATCTGACGGTCATTTACAGTCACTGTAAAGGTTTCAGTGCTGCCACAATTACCAATTGTAGAAACCTCTATCTCATCCCCATCCGTAACCAAAACAGACTCAGGGTTCTCAATCTCCAGACCGTTTTGTTTAAAAGTAATTTCTCCAAAATCTACAGAAACATAATTATTTAAGTTAGCAAAAGCTGTATTTCCACCATTTTCTATGCTGCAGAGTACGGCATCAACAACGGATAAAGTCGGCGGGGAATTTAGAGTTACATCAAGATTGCATTGAGTTGGGAAACAAGCGCCTATATTTTCTATTTCAACAGATATGTTTCCAGAACTTAGCCAATTCACTAAAACAGTGTTGGTTCCTTGCCCTGATAAAATTTCTCCATTCCCTTCAATTGACCATACATAGGAAGATGCTCCCTCCTTAACTGTGTAGGTTGCTGTTGAGCCTACACAAACTTCAAGGTCTCCTTCAATACTGCATTCAGTATCAAAGTCAATTACCTCCGAAGCGGCCTGTACGGAACTGCTTTGGCTTCCAACAGATTTTCCATTCAGTGAAACAACCCGGGTATGGTATGGAGATCCATTAATACTGGAAGCTGAATTGCCCTCACCCCAATCTTGTGCCTTTGCAATATGTCCCCCCCATGCTATTACAACAGAATTATTTGCACCATTTTCCCCAGAAACCAAAAAAGAAATACTGAGCCTTGTTATTGTACTTGAAAGCAAATTACTTTCCTGAAGGACATATTTTATCTCTCCAAAAGTTCCCCCATAAATCGCAATTTTCCTTTCTTCTTCAGAAAGTTGATTAAAACTGTCTAAAGGTTGGGGAGTTCCATTGGGAGTAGGTATTACTCCAAAACTTGGATTTCCAGAACTTGGTATTACTTCTTCACAGATTCTATCAAAATTTGTGATAAAATCGATTGCATTCTTTTCTTCTTTGCTAGTGTCCCATTCAATCTCTACTGTATGAGTGCCTGCCTTTAATTTAGAAATAGTCAAACGGTAAGGAATGGATTGTCCTTCAAAAAAATGGCTATTACTGGAATTTGAATTTCCTGTAGCCCAATTAACTGGGTTTACGGGACCTTTATTCATCCCGCCATTCTGACCTTGCTCAAGTTTAATTGATTGGGCATTCGAAAAATTAATTGCAAGTAGAAATACTATCACTAGACCCTTGCCAAATGTGAATAGTTTATGCATAAAATTTTTATGTTTAGAGAGATAAAATATTAAGTGTAAAATCGATTCGGATAAAATCTATGACCAGTTTGGATATGGTTACATTATCATTTTTTATTATAAAAAAAACAAAATTGCTAGTGCAAAATACATTTTAAAATAGTGTTTTTTGTTGAGAAAAGGAAAAATTACCCTTTTTGAAAAAAAGAAAAATTCAAAGATTTTTTTTACAAGACTAATCCTTTAAAAAATTATATTATTTGGATTTTATTTAATGATTTTTGAAATATAACATTAATGAAAAAATAAATTTTTTATTGCTTTTTATAAGCCTGAACAAGATGAAAATGCCTAAATAATAATCATAAGGCTGATTTTGGAAAATAATTTATAGCTGGTATTTTTTCAATAGGCTTGAATTAAAGTTTTGTTTGAACCCTTGATTGTGGGCAATTGATTTCCTTGAAAATTTTTAATGAAATTGAATTGTGCAATTGATTTTTCTTAGAATCAAATTCAAAGATTCGAAATGATAAAACTTCCTGGTTTCTAAAAAATAGAATAATTACTTAAGCCTTCTCTTTCCAATAAGACCACTAGTATAATGGATTCGGAGCTTTATTTATTGATCAAAAGGAAAATAAGCCAAATAAGCTTTACGTGAATTTTAGAGAGGTAAAATAATTACAAACTCTGAAAACAACCCTTCTTCTGAATTCACCTTTAACTCCCCTCCATGCGCTTTTACAATATCATAAGATAGCGATAATCCCAGTCCCGTT
>NZ_JAHEBC010000151.1 GCF_024642405.1 Algoriphagus sp.
TGTTGGTCAATCAGTTAGAAAAAACTGCCCGATAATCATTTCTTAAAAATAAAAAGCATGAAAATCAAACTCCTGAGAGGGTTTTTGAGCTAAGACCATGAAAATTAGGACTTAGTATTGGAAATATTTTGCATGAAAAATAAAATACTTCTATCTTTGTGTCCCTTTTTGAGGGTGAAATAAATTTAACAAGCTAAAAATTAAACAGTTACACAGTGGATACTTTGAGCTATAAGACCATATCAGCCAATGCCGCGACTGTAGAAAAGCAATGGGTCGTAGTGGATGCCCAAGCTGCAGTTTTGGGTAGGGTTGCTAGTGAGGTCGCAAAAATCTTAAGAGGTAAGACAAAGCCAAGCTTTACTCCTCACGTAGATTGTGGTGACAATGTCATCGTGATCAACGCAGACAAAGTTCGTTTAACTGGTGATAAGTGGAACTCCAAAGTATATGTGAGACACACTGGATACCCAGGCGGACAGCGTATTTCTACCCCAAAATTGTTGAAAGACAAATCTGCTTCTATTTTGGTAGAGAAGGCCGTAAGAGGCATGCTCCCTAAGAACAGATTGGGAAGAAAATTATACGGCAACTTGTACGTGTATAATGGATCTGAGCATCCACACGAAGCACAGCAGCCTAAAACTATCACCCTTTAATCGTCTAAATCATGGAAATGATCAACACAATCGGTAGAAGAAAGACCTCTGTAGCTAGAATATACATGGCTCCAGGAAATGGTCAGATCTCCGTAAACAATCAGTCATTAGAAAAGTACTTCCCATTCGATCTACATCAGATCGTTGTGAAGCAGCCTTTGGCTCTTGTTGGCGTAGAGGGAAATTATGATATTAAAATAAATGTAGACGGTGGCGGTATCAAAGGGCAAGCGGAAGCAGCTCGTATGGCCATTTCTAGAGCTTTATGTGAATTTGACGGAGAGCATAGAACTGCATTGAAAAAAGAAGGTTTCCTTACTCGTGACCCTAGAATGGTGGAACGTAAGAAGCCAGGACGTAGAAAAGCAAGAAGAAAATTCCAGTTCTCTAAACGTTAATCCGGGATTTCTTCACTTTATAAAAAAATATTTATGGCCAAATTAGAATATAAAGACTTACTAGATGCTGGTGTTCACTTCGGACACTTGACGAGAAAGTGGGATCCAAGAATGGCTCCATTCATTTTCATGGAGAAAAATGGTATCCACATCATCGATTTAAATAAAACGCTTGCTTGCCTCGACGAAGCATCTAACGCAATCAAGCAGGTAGTACGCTCAGGCAAAAAAGTGATGTTCGTAGCTACTAAGAAACAAGCTAAAGACCTGGTTGCTGCAGAAGCTCAGCGTTTAAACATGCCTTATGTGACCGAAAGGTGGTTAGGTGGTATGTTGACCAACTTCGCAACAATTAGAAAGTCCTTGAAAAAGATGTCCGGACTGGACAAATTGATGAAGGAAGAAGCTTATATGAACTTAGCTAAGAAAGAACGTCTGATGGTTTCTCGTCAAAAAGACAAGATGGAAGATGTTTTAGGTGGTATCTCTGATTTGAGTAGACTTCCTGCAGCACTTTTCATTGTTGACATCAAAAGAGAACACATCGCGATTGCTGAAGCAAAAAAGCTTGGTATCCCTGTTTTCGCATTAGTTGATACGAACTCAAACCCAAATGAGGTTGACTTCCCTATTCCAGCTAATGACGATGCATTCAAATCCGTATCCTTACTAGTTCATGCGTTTGGAGCAGCTATCGAAGAAGGTCTTTCAGAAAGAAAGAAGGACAAAGAAGAGGCTAAACTTTCTGAAGAGGAAGAAGCTAAGAAAGCTGTGGACGCCGAAACTAAAGAATAATCCACACTTGATTTGAAATATAAAAAATTGAACATGAGGTTTCGGCCTATGTTCAATTTTTTGTTTAATAGACTATTAGAAGCATTAACTATTAGTTAATACAAAATTTCAAAACCTTTGAGACAATATTTCCCAAAGGTTTATAATATAATATCCCGTTTAATATTTAAACCGACAATACAATGGCAATTACTGCACAAGAAGTAAACAAACTGAGACAAATGACCGGTGCCGGTATGATGGATTGCAAGAAAGCTTTGACAGAAGCTGAAGGCGATTTTGAAAAAGCTGTGGACATCCTTAGAAAGAAAGGTCAAAAAGTATCAGCCTCTAGAGCTGATCGGGAGACTAAAGAAGGAGTAGTTGTAACAAACGTTTCTGCGGATGGATCAAAAGGAACTTTGCTTTCTTTGACTTGTGAAACTGACTTTGTTGCCAAAAACGATGAGTATGTAGCTTTTGCTAACACACTTCTAGATATGGCAGTAGCAGCTGGTGCAAATACAGTAGAAGAAATTCACGCATTGCCTTTCGAAAACATTACCGTTGCTGAGAAAATCGTTGAGATGACTGGTAAAATCGGTGAGAAAATCGAAATCTCTAATTACGAAGTAATCAATGCAGAGACTGTTGTTCCTTACATCCACTCTAATGGTAAATTGGGTGTTTTGGTAGGACTAGTTAAAACTTCTGGAGCGAATGTTGAAGAAGCAGGTAAAGACGTTGCAATGCAAATTGCTGCAATGAACCCAGTAGCTGTTGATAAAGACGGAGTTGATTCTACTGTAGTAGAAAGAGAAATCGAAGTTGGAAAAGAGCAAGCAAGAGCCGAAGGTAAGCCTGAAGAAATGCTTGAGAAAATCGCGTTGGGTAAATTGAACAAGTTCTACAAAGAGAACACGTTGTTGAGCCAAATTTTCGTGAAAGATAACAGCAAAACTATTGCTCAATATCTTGACGGAGTAAGCAAAGGCATGACTGTTTCTGCTTTCAAAAGAATTTCTATAGGATAATTTATCCAGATTCTAAATCATAAAAAAATCCCCTCCAATTGATTTTGGAGGGGATTTTGGTTTAAAAAAGAAATTAATTAAGAATTCATCAACTCTTCAATTTCTTCAGCCTCAATTGGAATATCTCCCATCAGATCTAAATACCCATTCTCCTGCACCACAATATTATTCTCCAAACGAATTCCAAATCCTTCAGCAGGAATGTAGATTCCAGGCTCCACTGTAAAGACCATTCCTGGTTGGATAGGGCCATGCATCGTGCCCACATCATGCACGTCTAATCCTAAATGGTGAGAAGTGCCATGCATAAAATACTTTTTATAGGCCGGCCAACTCGGATCTTGATTTTTTACATCTGTTTGATCAATCAATCCTAATCCAATCAATTCACTCTGCATGATCAAACCCACTTCCTTATGATAATCCTGGATATTCTGACCTGGCACCAACATGCTGGATGCTTGGTTTTTCACTCTTAAAACCGCATCATAAACCGCTCTTTGTCTGGAAGTAAATTTACCGTTGACAGGAATGGTTCGAGTCATATCTGCATTGTAATTTCCATACTCCGCTCCTACATCCATCAAGATCAATTCGCCATCTTTACATTCCTTGTTATTTTCCAGGTAATGAAGTACACAGGCACTTCCGCCTGAAGCAATGATTGGCTCATAGGCAAAGCCTTTACTTCGGTTTCTTACAAACTCATGTAAGTATTCTGCCTCAATCTCATATTCAGTCACACCCGGCTTCACAAAAGACAAAATTCTTCTGAATCCCTTATTCGTAATGTCACAAGCGATTTGCAGTTGATCGATTTCCTCTTGCTCTTTCACTCCTCTCAACTCATGCATGATTGGAGCTACCCGCTCAAACTTATGAAGGGGAAATCTTTCTTTACAGGATTTAATAAATCTTGCATCTCTGGTTTCGACCACCACTCCTGCTCTTAAATGTTCATTGGTATTTAGATAGACGTGGTCTGAAAGAGCCATTACTGAATTGAAAATCTGATCAAAATTAGAGAGCCATTGAATATTCTTGATTCCGGAAGCAGCTTCAGCCTCTTCTTTGGTATACTTGTGGCCTTCCCAGATTGCAATCAATTCACTGGTTTCCCTAAGAAAAAGTACCTCTCTCATTGCCGGATTAGGACAATTAGGAGCAATCAATAAAATCGTTTCTTCTTGATCTATTCCCGATAAATAAAACAAGTCATTGTTTTGACGAAACTTCATGGTACCATCTGCATTGGTAGGCATGATGTCATTGGCATTGAAAATCGCAACACTGTTTTCTTTCAGTTTCCCCGCCAATTTAGCTCTGTTCTTGATATATAAACTTTGGGGCAACGGTTGATATTTCATAAATCTGTTCAGGTTTTTTCTTTGCCGAAGTTACTAAATTATGCCTCAAAAAATGTGCAACTGCTGGCAGGAAACAATTTGATCCTTTTCTTTGTATTTTACCGAATGGGTAAGCAAGCATGAATTTAAATATTACAGAGTTAAGCAACGGGATTCGAATTGTTCATCAGGAAGTTACACATACCAGACTGGTGCATTGTGGTTTTGTTCTAAACATTGGAAGTCGTGATGAAACGAAGGAACAAGAAGGTCTTGCTCATTTTTGGGAACATATGGCTTTTAAAGGCACACAAAAAAGAAAGACATTTCACATTTTAAATAGACTGGAATCTTTAGGGGGAGAATTGAATGCATACACCACTAAAGAGAAGGTCTGTTTTTATGCCTCTACTTTAAAAGAACATTATCCAAAAGCTGCTGATTTACTTTTTGATATTACTTTCAACAGCACTTTCCCTCAAAAACAAATCGAGAAGGAAAGACAAGTCATTTTGGAAGAAATGGCGATGTACCGCGATTCTCCTGAAGATTCCATTCAAGATGAACTCGATGAATTGGTTTTTGAAAATCATTCTTTGGGTAGGAACATTCTTGGAACAGAACAAACAGTAGGAAATTTCTCTCATCTGGATTTTATAGATTTTATATCAACCCGACTTGATACCTCTCAGATCGTCTTTTCAGTGGTTGGAAATATTAGCTTCAAAAAAGCACTAAAAGCAATAGAAGCTCCTTTAAACAGTATACAGTCAAAAAGAAGCCTATACATAAGGAATGGTTTCCATCATTACCAACCTAAAATAAAAACGGTAGAAAGAGATATCACGCAGTCTCTTTGCGCTATCGGAAGACCTGCTTATTCACTGCATGACCCAAATAGGTACAAATTATTTTTACTGAATAACATTCTTGGCGGGCCTAGTATGAATAGTAGGTTGAACTTAAGCTTGAGAGAAAAGTATGGGTATGTTTATAATATCGAGTCTACTTATTCACCTTTTTCCGATACAGGTTTCTTTGGGGTGTACTTTGGAACTGAAGAAAAAACGCTAAAGAAAGCCCAATCTTTGGTGATGAAAGAAATGGCAAAACTTCAATTGAAGAAATTGGGGACGGTCCAACTACATATGGCCAAAGAGCAAGCAATTGGGCAAATGGCCATGGCTGAAGAAAATTATGCCGGATTGATGCTCGTATATGGCAAAAGTCTAATAGATCATGGAAAAGTAGATCCTTTGGAAAGTATATTTACCCAAATCAGAAAAACTTCGGCAGATGAAATTCAAGAGATTGCCAATGAAATTTTCAACCCTGAAAACATGAGTTTTTTAACCTATAAGCCTCAATAATCATGGAATTTATTTCTTCTGAATTATCAGAGTATTGTGATAGGCATACCTCAGATGAGGATCCTTTGTTAAAAAAAATTACTAGAGAAACTCAATTGAAGGTTCTAAAACCAAGAATGCTTTCCGGACAACTTCAGGGCAAAATGCTGGAAATTCTCACGAAAATGATCAACCCCAAGTTGATTCTGGAAATTGGCACCTATACCGGTTATTCGGCAATCTGCATGGCAAGAGGATTGAATAAATCCGGAAAACTTATCACAATTGACATTAATGATGAGTTAGAAACAATGGTGAGATCATTTTTTGAAGAGAGTGGATTAAACGAGCAAATCGATTATCGCTTAGGAAATGCTCTTGATATTCTCCCGGATTTAGAAGGTCCTTTTGATCTGGTTTTTATTGATGCCGATAAAATCAATAATGAAAAATATTACGATTTAATTATTGAGAAAATGAATTCCGGTAGCATTTTAATGGCAGATAATGTCCTTTGGTCAGGAAAAGTTTTGCCAGGTAGTGAACATAAAGTTGATAAGGACACAAAGGCTATTAAAGACTTTAATTCAAAAATAAATAACGATCCAAGGGTAGAAAATGTACTACTTCCAGTACGAGATGGTATAATGATCGCGAGAAAATTATAGTATCATCAAAAAGGGAATCATTTTTGCTAAAAACAGGCTGAGTATAAGAATAAAGCCTTTTTGAATGATTAAAAATAGATTTTCTTCCCTTCTTTTTTTCCTTACACTTTTCAGCAGCTTGCCTTTGTTGGCGCAGATCCCTCAAGTTCCTGCTGAATTGGAGTTCGCTGATTTGATCGTGAGAATCAATCCTCAAGCTAGGAGAGAAATCCAACTTGACGTTGACGCTCAATACAGAAACCCTAATTATCTAAAGGTAAAGCAAGAAAGAGTGAATTTATATATGCCTATTATCGAGGATATTCTTCGGGAAAATGGTGTGCCGGAGGATATAAAGTATCTGGTAATTCAAGAAAGTTCTTTAATTTCTGATGCAGTTTCTACCTCAAATGCGGTCGGATTTTGGCAGTTTAAGCAAGGCACTGCTGAGGAAGTATTTTTAAGAGTAGATAATCAAATTGATGAGAGAAAAAATATCGTATCCTCCACCAGAGGAGCGGCTTTATATCTCAAAAAACATAACAATACCTTCGACAACTGGATGTGTGCTTTAGTTTCCTATCAAATGGGATTAGGAGGAGCAAAAGCATATTTTGGAACTAGATATAATGGTAAAAGAATTGTAGATGTTGACCGAAATACTCATTGGTATTTCAAGAAATTTCTAGCTCATAAAATTGCTTTTGAAGGTCAAATTGGAGTTTTTACTTCCAATACCCGAATGGTGGAAGTTCCAATACAAGGTCCCACTACTCTTGCAGTGTTAGCGAAAAAGTATGGGGTTTCGGAATCGCACTTGAAAGAATACAATAAATGGACTTCGAATGGAAAAATCCCAGGTGATAGAACCTATGGCTTAGTATATATCCAAGAAGGTTCTCTTCCAGTTCAACCAGCGATTATCCAAGAAAGCAAACCCAAATCTAACTCCAAACAATCAGCTGCAAATACTCCTGCATACAAACAGGCAAATTCATTCCCTAGGATAGGTGGAAATACCACAAAGGCAAATCAAACGGATCAGATTACTGTTAATGAAATTGATGGAGTTCAAGCTGCTCAAACAACCACGCAGAGTAAGTTTTCTGATCAAATCGGATTAAAAGAAAGAAAGCTTCGAAAACTGAATGATTTAGAGCCCGGAGAAAGAATTGAGGCCGGAGAATATTATTACACTAAGAAAAAGAAAACAAAAGCAGAAGTAGAAAATCATATCGTGATGCCAGGTGAAACACTTTGGAGTATTTCACAGAAATATGGGATTAAGCTTTCTTCTTTGAAGTCTAAAAACAGAATTCGAAAAGACTCTGATTTAAAGGCAGGAATGGTTCTCAACCTACAGGAACATCGAAAAAGGGGAGAGGATATTCAAGTTGTTAAAGTAAATCAAGCTCCTCCATCTAAGACAGTCGTGGCTAGCAACTCTACTCCTGTTCAGCCAAAACCTCAAGCAAGAAATACAAGTCCAGATCAACAAGCGAATGATTCGGTAACTCATGTTGTGAGCAAAGGGGAAACATTATTTGCGATCAGTAAAAAATACGGGGTCACTGTCAATGACTTAAAATCCTGGAACAATATCGGCAGCCAAAACATCATCAGCATCGGTCAGAAATTGGTTATCTTCACCCCCTGATCCTATTATCCTCTTTTTAGAATGCGTAAATACCTCCTAATCATAGGATTTCTATTCATTTGTTTAGGTCAGCAGGTTTGGGCCCAAGACCGGATTATTATTCCAGATACTGTATTGATCAATGGAGACACCTTGCTGATGCTAGGTGATTCTCTTTTGATAGAGGAGCCTAAAAAGGAAATCTTTTGGGAAACTGGAGGGAACTACAACCTGAATATTCAGCAAGTAACTCTAAGCAATTGGGCAGCTGGTGGATCCAGTTCTTTTGCCCTCAATTCAGGGGTTTCAGTATTCGCGAATTATAAAAAAGAGAAAAAAGTATGGGATACCCAGTTGACCATAAATCTGGGCATGAACCGTCAGGGAGATCGGGATTTCCAGACCAGAAAAAGTAATGACAATTTTATTTTTGTGAGTAATTACGGACGGGAACTCTCAGAAAAATTTTATTTATCAACCCAGTTAGATGCCAGAACGCAGCTTTTGGCTGGATATAAATACTCGAGACCTTCTGGAAGTGAAAAAGAAATCAGAACCAAAATCTCCGATTTATTATCTCCGGGCTATGTTCAGTCCTCCACGGGTTTGAATTACAGAAAAACTTATGAAGACAGAAGCAAGCTCTCCGTAATTCTTTCTCCTTTCACAGGCCGATTTACAATAGTACTGGATGACTCTTTAAGCCGTGCAGGAGCATTCGGTGTAATGCCAGGAGAAAATGTAAGAGCAGAAGCAGGTATGTCTTTGGCGACCTCAGTTGCAGATATACAACTGATGGAAAACATTACCTGGAAAGCTGATCTAAACCTTTTTTCTAATTATGAGCGATTTGGAAATATGGTAGTCAATTTCAATTCCACGATTCGGATGAAGGTAAATAAATTCATATCTACCAGAATAGAAACTAGGATAATCTACGATGAGGAGGTGTTTATAAAACAAGATGATGGATCATCCAAACAGGCAGTTCAGCTCCAAAACCTGGTAAATTTTGGGATATCTCTCGACTTTTAAAAATCAGTTTCCAATCCGAATTTTCGTTGAAACTCTGCAAGAGCCGGATGCTTTTCTTTTAAAAATCTGAATTTATCAGAGCTTGTATAAAGTTTATTGTTAGTAGATTCCATTTCCTCTTTGACCACCAATTTAATTCCGATTTTCCCAGCACCGGTCAAATCTCTGATCAGGGTTAAGAGTTCTGGTTTCATCTTTTGTGCAATCTCTTCCTGCACATGCCCCATTACCTCAAAACAGATCTCGTGACCTTCCATTTTGGAGGGTTGATTTAGTACGGCAAGTTCTAGTACTTTATTCTGATTTTTAAAATAATCCAAAACCTTGGGCATCACCTCATCCAACATTTCCTGAGTAAGCTGAAGCGTATTTACTGGTTCGACATTCTTAGCATCAGCCTTTTTTCGCTCGATTCTTTGTTCCTCTTTTTTAGC
>NZ_JAHEBC010000478.1 GCF_024642405.1 Algoriphagus sp.
CTTCCTGTTTGTAATACCCAAAAGCAGTAGTCTGACCAATAGAGATTTTTCCTGCATCAGGAGCCATCTGCCCGGTGATCATATTCAGAAAAGTAGTTTTTCCAGCTCCGTTTGGGCCCACAATTCCAATTCGGTCTTTTTTTCGGAAAGTATAGGAGAATTCGTTGATAATGTTTTTGTCTCCAAAAGACTTCTTCATTTTTTCAATCTCAATGATCTTATTTCCCAATCGCTGAGTTGTTACAGTCAACTGAATATCGCGCTCTTCACGCTTCTGGGAAGCTTTTTCTTTCGTGTCTTCAAACGCATCTACACGGTATTTTGCTTTGGTGCTTCTCGCCTTTGGTTGACGGCGGATCCAATCAAGCTCTTTTTTGTAAAGGCTTTTCGCTTTTTCTAGCTCAATATCTTCAATCTCCATTCGCTCGGCTTTCTTGTCTAAGAAGTAGCCATAGTTACCCATATATCGGTGGACTTTCCCTTGATCAAGCTCCAGGATTTCATTGGTAACTTTCTCTAGGAAATATCGATCGTGAGTGACCATAAAGAGGGCCAAATTAGCTTTCGCCAAGTAATCTTCCAGCCATTCGATCGTTTCCAAGTCCAAATGGTTTGTAGGTTCATCGAGGAGCAAAAGATCTGGTTTCTCAAGAATTGCTTTTGCCAAAGCCACTCGCTTACGCTGCCCTCCAGAAAGTGTTCCAACTGGAAGATCGGTGTCATGAAGTCCTAATTTACCAAGGACTTCCTTCACTTGATATTCGAAATCCCAAGCCTGGAAAGCATCCATTTTCTCAAAAAGTACAGCCATCTTGTCGGAGTTATCAATGCCGCGTTCTGCTTCTAGCATGGCTTTATGATAGTCTTCTATCACCTGGAGTATTTCAGAATTACTTTGGTCAAAAATGGTTTGGTAAATAGTCAAAGTTCCTTCAAATACAGGGTTCTGGTGAACATAAGCCACTTTCACCTGCTGATTGATTCCAACTTGACCTGTATCAGGTATTTCTAAACCCATGATGATTTTCATCAATGTAGATTTGCCGGCACCATTAATACCAACTAAAGCGATTTTTTGACCTTGGGAAATGCCAAAAGAAATATTTGAAAAAAGCTTGCGCTCACCGAACGCTTTACTGAGGTTTTCGACCGAAAGGTAATTCATGCCGCAAAAGTAAGGAAAAGGAAAGGGAGTATAAGCATGACCATCTAAATTCCCCTTCATAGTGTAATTAAAATATTCGAAAACTAAACGCTCATCTGAGTTTCAAAAATACTAGGAGTAGATAAATTATTATTTTTAAATTTGGCTTTTGACTTTCAGCGAAATCAGGACATACCTATCCTCCTTTAAAAGATTCTGATTTTTTTCAAAAAAATCATGAACATTGCCCGATTTCACAGTAACTTTTTTGCCGGAAAATGTTTTGATATAATCATTATAAAAATAAACCGAGTTGATCATAAAAATAAGTTTGTCTTTATCATATGTCCATGGAATTCCTCTTATTAGCATCTGGTCCAAATCATTCTCCAAACCTTTGGACTGGATTAAAACCTTAAAATCCTTATTCATAAAGACTAAATGTACTCCTTGATTGTACTGCTGAAGAGATAGAAAGTAATACGGGCCGAGTTTTGTAAACAGAGAAATGCCTTCTACTAATTCTTTTTCTAGGATGAATTGTTGGTAAGCATCTCCACTCATATTGTTTAGTCTGACAAAGTCTGTTTTATCAACTAGTGCATCACCGATATCAAATGTTACTTTTTGAGTGCGATTTAGATGACTGTCAAAGAATAATACCTCGGTAGAATATGGGATCGGGAAAACAAGTCCTCCGTCAAAATCTTGATTGAAACCATTATTGTCTCCATATTGGGCTTTTTCAAATCCTGATCTAATTCTTTCCCATTCCCCTATCACCTGTTCGTTTTCATAAAGAAGAAAATTGTAGTCAGTACCATCCCTTAGATTATTCATGAAATAAAGCATTCGATTGCCTCGCTTTTCAAACATGGGAATGTTTTTGGTAATTTTCTCCTCATAAATTAAATTTTGAAAGGGACCGTAAGTCACAGCTTTACCTAGGACTCTATCCAAAATGGTAATTGCTGAATCCTCCAAAAAAAAGTAATCCGATTGCCTAAATTCTCCAGGCCCCGAACCTGTCGCTTGGTAAACAAATTGAGGCTGACCTTTTTTATCAAACTTATGGATATGACCAGTATAAAAGTCCTGAATATACATCGATTCCCTATCAAATTTCATTAGGTAGGGTTCTACTAGCGGCGATGAATCAGGAGCATTTAAAATTGAATAAGAGATGCTTTCAAATGCTTCAGATAATCTATTATTTTTTGAGTCTTTAAGATTTATGGCAACAGTAAACCCACTTGAATTGCTTTCACTGTTGTTGTTTTCACAGGAAATAAAACAAGCTACGATTAGGGAAAAACCAAATGTGGAAAGAAGGTGCCTCATAAAAACAGGTAAAGTACTCTTATAAATATTTAGCAACAATGAGCGAA
>NZ_JAHEBC010000152.1 GCF_024642405.1 Algoriphagus sp.
AAAACTTCTTTCCATTAAAGGAACCAAAACAGTAGATCATTTCCATAAGCGTTTAGGTAAAATTATGTGGAATGAATGTGGGATGGCTAGAAGTGCAGAAGGATTGACTAAAGCAAAAGCTGATATTAAAAAATTGAAAGCAGAATTCTGGAAAGACGTGAAGGTTCTTGGTGAAAATGAAGAATTAAATCAGTCTTTGGAAAAAGCGCATCGTGTAGCTGATTTTATTGAATTAGGTGAACTCATGATTGATGACGCTTTAGATAGAAACGAATCTTGTGGAGGTCACTTCAGAGAAGAATACCAGACTCCGGAAGGAGAGGCACTACGTGACGATGAAAACTACGCTTATGTAGCTGCTTGGAAATACATGGGAGAAGATCAGGAAGAAGAACTGAACAAAGAGCCTCTTGTATTCGAAAATGTGAAGTTGACCCAGAGATCTTACAAATAATCGTTAGACAAAAAATTCATAGTTATATGAAATTGACATTGAAAGTATGGAGACAAAAGAACGCATCTGATCAAGGTGGTTTTGTCAACTATCCATTGGATGGAATTTCCAAGGATATGTCCTTTTTAGAAATGTTGGATGTACTAAACGAGGGGCTTTCCGAAAAAGGTGAGGATCCGGTACATTTCGACCATGACTGTCGCGAAGGTATATGCGGCATGTGTTCTTTATATATTAATGGGAAACCTCATGGACCTAAGCAAACAACTACATGTCAGCTTCACATGAGATCTTTTTCCGATGGAGACACTATTACTATTGAACCTTGGAGAGCAAAAGCTTTCCCTGTAGTAAAGGATTTGGTTGTTAATAGATCTGCATTTGATAGAATTATTCAAGCAGGTGGATACGTTTCTGTGAATACAGGCGGTGTTCCGGATGCCAATGAAATTCCAATTCCTAAAGTAATTGCTGATGAAGCTTTTGATGCAGCTACCTGTATCGGTTGCGGTGCCTGTGTAGCAGCTTGTAAAAATGCTTCTGCAATGCTATTTACCTCTGCCAAGATCTCCCAATTGGCCATGTTGCCTCAGGGTCAGGTAGAGCGAAAAAACAGAGCTGAGAAAATGATTGCACAAATGGATGCTGAAGGTTTTGGGGCATGTACCAATACAGGAGCATGCGCTGCGGAATGTCCAAAGGAAATTAGTTTATCTAATATTGCTAGAATGAACAGAGAGTATTTCTCAGCAGTTGTAAGTAGTGATAACGTCTAATTATTAAAGGGATAATGGAAAGCCGGGTTTTAAAATCCGGCTTTTTTTATTTTAGAATTTTTCTCGTCCTGAAATAGTGTTACACAAATTGTACTGAAAGTAAAAAAGAGACGATGAATGTTAAGGGTATTTAACTTCGTGTGAGTGCAGTTATTAATGTTTCCTGTTCAGGATATTGACTAATCAGGTCTTTACGTTTTGCAATAAAATAATCAGCAGGATCAAAAGCCGGTGACATTGTTACACCCATTAAAGCATAGCTACCTCCAGCTACCAAACGAGATCCCATCCATGTTCCACCAGGTATTACCTTCATTGGGTTACCACCGCCGGCAATATCATTACTGAAAATGCACAGTTCCGAACGGGTGGATGAGCCCTCCGGGTAAAGAAGAAGCATTTGAATTGGATCACCACTATAGAAATGGTAAATCATATCTCCAGTCACCCTGTGCATTGCAGAAAAGGTTCCCTGATCAAGAAAATAATAAATTGCTCCACAGATATGCCTGTTTTGCTCAATAGCTTTAAAACCAGGCAGTTCTTTGCTGCTAATTGTTTCTTTTGCGGTGTAGGTACTAACGGAATATCCGCCCTCAGCTGTGTTTTCTTGCAGATTGAACCAATTAATGATTGATTTCGGGTCCATAATAAGATAGTTTTATGATCAGTTTGGTTTCATACGAAGTGTTGCTACAGAAATATGCGGCCAGTTTATCTGCACTATAGGTCCTGGATTATCATTAAAAAAAACAGGAAAGTCTAAAATTACAGTTTGTGTATATTGCAATTGTTTAAAAGTAGTTCCGTCAGCTTCTTTCACAGTCTCAATCCATAAAATTGCAGTTGCTGATTTTGCATTAGCATTTACATTTACAAAGGGAATATTTGTGATTCCGCCAATAGGGGAATCAACATTTCCCACTCCATTGATTGGGTTAGCATCTAAAAGAATTACGATTGTTTCTGTGATGTTTTGCCCTTTAACAGAATCAGCCAATAATTTATTGGGATTCATAATAATATCCTTATCAATCCCGGCAGGAGGTACCGCATTATTTAATATTGAAAGATAGATAGGACTAGTATCATTTACTCTATTGCCATTAGGATCCAGAGTAAAAGGCCTTGGATCTGCCGGTGGAATATTGGGAAGTGGATTATCTACCAAAGAAAACTGGGGTCCACCATTTAATTTGAAAGCTTTGCCTTGTAAAAGTATGGAATCACCATGTGGTATAGAACCGAGGCGGGCAATAGTTGGTTGGACATTCGGATCAGTACCACCAGGTAGATTGAGGAATAAACCTGTTTCTAGGTGGATGCCTTCATTCAGAATAACATCACTTACTTGTTGTAAATAATGGAGCCCTTTGAACGCAATATCGCCTTGTGCATTGCCCCGATTGACAATATCTCCTCCTATTTCGGAAAAAATTATTGACTCAGAAGTTTTATTCAAAATAAGCTTGAATTTATCTGCAGGAGGTGGGCCAGGTTTTGCCTGATTCATGTTTGGTATTTCAATGAGATTGAAACCAGTACCTTCCCATGATGTGTTCTTAAGTGATTCCAAAAATCCAAAGGTCGCATCAGGAGTTAATGCTTCAGCTTCAAATCCTCTGGTTTGGGATAAATTTTCAAGTCCTTTCTTATGTTTTAAACCAGATAGGTCTAATGATTCCAAAGGATTACTTTTTACGTTCGCCATGGTAGTATTTTTAAAAGTTTATGATAGTTAGAAATTGCTTCAAGAAGAGTTTTAAAAAAATCTGATTTGATTTCGGGAAATAAAAATTTCGTTATTATGTGATTCCAGCGCGTACAAAACCTTCTAATTTTGAGAGTGTTTTTACCGTTATATACATATTTATATTACTAAAGTCAGTCAAAAACAGTGAACTATTTTTTTTAATAAAATTTGTAAAGATTGGGCCATTTATGTGTTTTTCAAAAGCATCCTTGTCCTTATAGATTTCAAAAAAAACCACTTCACCAGGGGGAGGATTTGGGAGGTTCTTTTCTTGATAGTCAGGAGTAAAAATCATATATAGCAGTGTGCCAGGTTCTTTTTTATTAACTGCCATTGCCAACTTTTTCAATTCTGCGGTGGCCTTCTTTTCTTTTCCTGAAAGCATAGTCCATTTACCTGTTAGAGAATACATAAAAATTATTTTTAGTTAAGTAAATTGATTATTTATCTGCTACGAAATCAATTTCAATAGTTAGGTATGCATTTCCATTGATTTAATGATTTCACTAAATCAATTAGTTTTGGTTAAGAGTTTCCGTTTTGAAAAGAAAGTTTTCAGGTAAGCCTTATTTAACTAATTATCTGTTTCAGAAACTGTTATACTTTAACATACTCAAAAGTTGGACCTGCACATTCTCCTGTGCCATCATTTAAAGGAATTTTCAATAATTCCAGCGCTTTATATTTAAGGTCATACATCAGTGCAATGCCCTGAACTAATTTATCAGGATCTCCACTTACTGCATCATTTATATTGTTCAGAAGTGTTACATAAGTTTCATTAAAGTTTTTTGCCAAATCTAATAACTGTGGATTGTCTTTATAATCCGCCATTTTAGGATTAGGCTTCATATTATAAACAGACGACCAACTCCTGTTTATTGACGGGCCAGAAGGAATACTATTGGTAGGCTTGTCATAATTAGTATCATTCGAGTGGTATAGTCTTCCATAATTAATCTCCTGGAATTTAAAATAATGAGCGTATTCAATTCCTTCCCCGAACATCTCAAAATCGGGATCCTGAATCGTTCCATCAACACCTTCCCCTTGCCCTACGATTTCTTCAATAGCTTCCAGCGCACCTCCAAAGTAAATCACCTTAAGTATTTTTCCACCGCTTCCATAGTAATGTTCTGGGCCAACTTGGCGACTCTCATCTCCAATAAATTTATAGTAAGTTTTACCGTTCTTATTTTTTTCCGGTTTGGTAATTTGATTCTTGAACCTATATAATCCGTACCGAATAGCTTCGTAAAACTGACCAATACTCTCATATTTTGGGAAGACTTGTCTGGAAGTTTTAGGCTTAACTTCTTTAGTAGGATTAGAAGGTCTTTCAATCGTGCAAAATTCGTCTATAGCTTCCTGAGAAAATTTAAGAAGGCTTACCTTAAAAGGTGTTTTACCTTTACCAACCGGTGGATAAATATTACCTGGTAGTTTTGTAGGATAATCAGGGATTATCTTTTCCACATCAAATAATTTCCCACTAAACTCTTTACTTTCTTTTTTTAAATCTGCCGGTGAAGAAATGGCATTAAGGATATTTGCTACCAATATCATATGAAGCATTTCTTCCACCACAACGCTTCTTATTAAACCTGCGGCTTGTTGATTGCCTCCTTCTTTTATAGAATAGAGTCCACAGAGATAGGGGGGAATAGTGGAAAGTTCAAGTTGCAATGCTGTACGAAGGTAAAACCGCAACTCATCCACAGACTGTATCTGATTTTTTATTAATGTTAAGTCTACCTTACTTGCTTTAAGTTTCTTTGCCGAAGAATTTTCAAAGTCTATTAATTCCTCAGTCAGATTATTAACTTCTGAGAGTGGCTTGATAAGCTTTTGGCGTTTTGGATTATTGTCCTGAAAGAATTTATTTTCCATCCTATTAATTTTCTAGTTGGTTAAGAATTGCTTCAGCAGCCTTAAAAGTAAGAGCAGCCATGGTAAGTGTTGGGTTTGATGTGCCCAGCGTTGGCATATTACCGCATCCTACTAAGAAAAGATTATCGTGGTCCCATGTACGCATATTTTCATTGACAACAGAATCCTCCTTTGTTTTACCCATGCGGTGTGTACCCACGATATGCCCCGCACCTTCAAAAGAGTATCCCTTTCCTTTATATGTTACATAATCAGCGTCTTTCTCTGGATTATAAACAGTATAGTCCTCAATCCCTGCCTTGTCAAATAACTGGGTTACAAATTCCCTCCCCGCTTCAAATGCCTTTAACATGTATTCAGTGGCACGGTAATGTATAACTGGGCGGTAATTCCCGAGTTGATCCAAGTATGCGGGGTCAATCGTTACTCTACATTCGGGATCGGGAGCTTGTTCGCATTCTGCATGAACCAATACCTGACGTGTTATGCGATCCTCAAGGAAACTTCGGAGTTCTTTTCCAAACATGCCCTGAGTAACGGCATCATTTACATCCGATCCTGGTGAAAATGCTGGCCAACCCCATCCCCAATTATCAAGAGGACTTATCCATGCTGCATGTTCTTTCCTGAAATCCCCGTCTCGGAATGTGGCAATATTTGTAGTAGAGCCAGGTCCCCTGAACGGATACACGCGTTCTTTTTTGTTGAGTCCCCAACTTAACACAGTCATGTGATCCATTAGGTTCCTGCCAACTTGGTCGCTGCTATTCGCAGCTCCCGAGGCTAACAAAATTTTTGCATTTTCAATAGCACTTGCAGCCAACACGTAAATTGTTCCTTTGGCAGTTTGAAGGTCATATTTGCCATTATGCCCCTCCTGATAGGTTTTATATTCCACACCCTCGATCCAATTAGATATTGAATTGATAATTAATTTGGAAGCAACAGCCTGTGTTTTAATAGTCAAATTACCATGATCAGCTTTTTTTAATGTCTTCAAGGCATTATACTTCGCCTGCACGGGGCATATCGGAACACAGCTTGCATTCCCTTCGCATCGCTGCCCGGAATATGGATCCCAAACTGAACCAACTGGTTCATATTTATCCCGAAAATCTGCATCTATAAACTCCAGTTTTTTTGAACCGGGGTTCCATCTAATACCTGCTTTACTATACTTTGAGTTAGGGGTTGAATTTCTTCCTTGAGGAGTAGTAACTGTTTCTATTTTGTGGCTTACTCCATTAAGAACAATCTCTTTTCCTTCCATCTCAGAAATCAATACCTTATCCATATAACTAGGTGGAATTTCTTCCATTGGAAATTGATATTTACTACCATAGTAATTATCTACTTTTAGCTGTCCTTTTACCCACTTTTCCATACTCTCCTTATTTCCAGCAACACCAATTTCATGCTCAGCCATTTCATAATAGGGCTTTAAGTCGTTGTAGCTAAATGGCCAGTCTACCCCAATTCCATATGTTTTTTTCATTTTGAAATCATTGGGCAACATCCTTAAAGTAGTACCTAGCCAGTGCAATGTGGTACCGCCTGCTCCTCTTAAACAATCGCTTGCAAAAGGAATAGGGCCCATTTGAACAAGATATCCTTTGGTATCAGGTTTGCCAGGTTCTATTTGTTTTAAGTCTAAAACATCAATAGAAGGTGCGTCCTCAATATTTGGATAAGGTGAATTTGGCACTTTAATGCTATTTTCATAAAACGTATTTAGGTAACCCTGATATGTTTTATAAGCATTTTCAGCATCTAATGCTATTCCTGCGTTCAAGCCAGCTTCGAGCAATAAAACTTTTTTACCCGCATTGGTCAAAATATTTGCCGTAATAGAACCGGCTATACCAGAGCCAATGATAACTACATCGTAATTTTTAATTTCCATTGGTCTTAGATTTATCATTTATCATTACCGAAATCGGTAATTTGGCCCATGAACCAAAACCCGGTTGTTTGGCACCGGGCGGGTGTGTATGACCGGCATCCCACATAAGGCCCTGTTTATAAGAAGCGGGTGATATTATCTTAGATGAATTTTCATTGACTTTCCAGCTTCCTGTGTACCATAGGATAATTATTTTTTTGGCAAGTCCTCCATAACTGGAATCAGGCATAAGCTGCTTACGAGTTGAAATCGCTATACTTTCTTCAGTTTGGTTAGGTTCATCCAAAATTTCTTTGGCATTTTCAAAGAAGTATTTTACATCTTCTTTAGCGCTATTTTTAAGTATAGTATTGAGATAACTATCAAGCATGCCTGTTCCGATGAGTTCAGTTTCAGTGAAGCCAGTAAGCAAGGAGGAGATCTTTAAAAATTGTGGAGGAGAAGCATCAGGATTACTCATTAAAGCTGTTTTTAGGTTAAATAATTAGGATCAAACTGATCTGTAATAAAATTTTCTTTTTCAATTACTACTTTAAAAAAAGCTTTTTTATAATATCCAATTTGTAAAAAAATTAACGTTGGATCTTATAGATATTTAGCAAAAGAAAAAAGATGTATTATGATTAGTGTTAAAATAAAAAACTATATAACATATGAAATATAAAATTAAATAATTAAAAATCAAATATTTAAGAATAAATAAACTTCAGTTAATTTGATTTATATTCTACTTTTTGAACAAGTATTTACTAAGGGACTTTAACTTATTTGATTCGTGTGCTCTTTTTTGAGATTAATAGAAATTGTTTTGACATCTCAAGTATTATATGAAGTGTCTATTTTATTAGTCCAAAGAATATCCCTTTTACATGATCGGTCATGATATTTCTAACGAAATCGTTTTTTAGAATTATTTCAATTCATAATTGCACTGAATAACCAAAAACGACCATTAAACCGAATAAAATTTTGAATCTGGGTCGTATTGACTAACTTTGAAAAGTTATAATTTAAAATGAATTTATTACAAATTAATATAGGGTATGAGTTTCATAGATCTGGGGATCTTTTTGGCCTACATGCTGGCAATGCTTGGTGTAGGATTTTTTTACATGAAAAAGAACACGGGTCAAGAGGATTATTATGTAGGGGGGAGGAATATAGGTAGCTGGCATATTGGGCTATCCGTTGTGGCCACCGACGTAGGTGGAGGATTTTCGATAGGACTTGGAGGCTTGGGTTTTGCCATGGGGATTTCAGGTTCTTGGATGCTTTTTACGGGCCTTTTAGGAGCTTGGTTAGCAGCAGTTTTGTTGATACCCAGGGTAAAATCAGACTCAGCTTTCGCTGGATTCTTCACATTTCCTCAGATTATAGGACATCTTTACAATTCTATAGCTGCAAGAGTTGCCGCAATCATTTGTTTTCTTGGGTATTTAGGCTTCACCTCATCTCAGTTGCTGGCCGGAGCTAAACTGGCCTCAGGAACATTCGAAGCTTTGGATTTACATGTGGCTTTATTAATCATGGGTGGTATTGCAGTAGTATATACTGTTATGGGAGGCTTGAAAGCAGTTATTTACACTGATACAATTCAGTGGATCATCCTGATGTTAGGCTTAATGCTAATTGGAGTCCCAATGGCCTATAATTTTGTGGGAGGTTGGGAAGGCATTTCCAGAGCACTTCCCGAAGAGTTTTTTTCATTTGCTAACCTAAGTTGGCAAGATTTAGCCAATTGGGGAATTACTATTGTGCCAATTTGGTTTGTAGGTATGACCCTTTACCAAAGGATCTTTGCAGCCAGAGATGTGAAGTCTGCAAAAAAAGCTTGGTTTATAGCAGGTTTATTTGAATGGCCGATTATGGCATTTCTTGGTGTTTCTCTCGGATTACTTTCTCGGGTAGCCGTGGAACAAGGAGCATTAGAAGGATTTGGAATAGGAATGGATCCAGAAATGGGACTTCCTGTTTTATTAAGCCAGATCCTTCCTGCTGGGATATTAGGTTTGATGATGTCTGCATATTTTTCAGCGGTATTATCCACTGCTGATTCATGTTTGATGGCAGCTTCTGGAAACTTGACCACCGATTTATTAGGTAAGTTTTTGAAAGGAAAGAGCTTAAAACATGAAATGCGAGTCAGTCAACTATTGACATTATTGATTGGAGGCGTAGCAATTTTAATTGCTTGGCAAATGACTGAAGTATTAAGCCTCATGCTGTATAGTTATGCCTTCATGGTTTCCGGTCTACTAGTCCCTGTTATTGGAGGACTTTTTTTCGGTCAAACCAATGGTACTGCAGCTGTCTTTTCTATGATCGCTGGAGGTTCTGTAACTGCTGCATTAACAATTGCGGAATTCCCTCTTCCTTTTGGACTTGATGCCAATTTGTTTGGTTTAATAGTCTCATTACTTGCATTTGTTTCAGTAAATTATTTTCAAAAAAAGTTTAAGCTAAAATATACATGATTAAAATAGAAACCCTATCAGCAATCGATAGTGCTACTTTC
>NZ_JAHEBC010000153.1 GCF_024642405.1 Algoriphagus sp.
GGATGCCATGTAGTTCACAGATTTGCTTCTGCAGCTCTACATATTTTACCATCCCTTCTTGATCAAATGGATCATACCCACCTCGATTGTTAAATGCTTTGCTGGAAGTAAAAAAATAAATTGTGGCACCGGGATTCAATTCATAAATTTTTTTGATGCAGTAATTGATCCCTCCAGCCTGAGTAATAAGCTTTTTTTCATCAAAACTATCAAATTCCGTAAAGTCTGTATAATTTCCAATTTCCCGGTTATTTGTATAATCATTTGTTGATGCCCAAAGTATATAAATATCGAATACTCCGGCCTCATCAACTTGCTGTTGCAAGGATTTTCCCTGTAAAGACGAAAATCCCGCTCCACCAACTCCATAATTAGTGATTTTCATTCCTAAGCTCTCAGTCCACATATTCTTGGCTACTTCGCTAGCTGGGATAACTGAAACAGATCCTCCAAAAACAGCCACTGTTTTACTAAAATTTGGAGAATTTCTTATTTCTTTTTCTATTTCAAGCAATTGGCTTGATATGAAAAAGACCAAACAAATGAGTAGATTCCTCATAATAAAAGATTGTTTGTTAATGAATATTTTTAAAATAAGATTCTAACTTTATTGCTAGTTAAAGTATTTTAATTTGACATTTAACTAATATAGGATTAAAAATTACTTGGATACCTATTTGAAATCTAAGTGAATTATATCTTATTGTATTCATATTAAACATTAACCAATATCCATGAAAACTAAAAAATCTACAGTTCTGGCATTTGCAATGGTATTACTCTTTAATGTATCATTTGCAATACCATCCTTAAACCCAAAGTACTTTGAAGGAAAGTGGGAAGTTTTAATCAAAGGAACTCCTCAGGGAGATGCTACATTACCTTTACGATTTGAGACAATTGGCGATATTACTAATGGCTACTTTTTTGAGGAAGGATCCACCACAGAATCTAAAATGCAAAGTGTAAAAATCTCTGATGATGTTCTGACTGCAGCTTTTAATATAAGTGGTTATGATGTGACACTTTATTTGAAAAAAGCAGATGAGGAGACAGCTAAGGGTGATTTGATGGGGATGTTTGATGCCATCGGAACGAAAGTAAAATGAACAAAAAAAGTGGCAATGTAAATTGCCACTAGTTTATTAATTTTTTAATCCAAATTAATTCAATGTTGCTATAGTTTCTTTTTTGTCAATAAAGTCCTAAGATATATCTCACCATATCTTTCGCATCTTCTTCACTCAAATTGGGATGTGGGGGCATTGCAGTTTCACCCCAAACACCAGCTCCACCTTTGATTACTTTATTGGCAAGCATCGCAACATTTTCGTCGTTATTTTCATATTCTGCTGCAATATCCATGTAGGCAGGGCCCACGACCATTCGTTCAACTAAATGGCAGGAAAGACAATCTGAATTAGCCACTTTTTCTTCACCTGAGATTGTTTTGCTAGTAGAACTGTTTACCACTTCTTCAGGCGGAGTGTTCTCTTCCGATGGTTTATTAGTTGGAGTAGAGTATGCTTCAGGGGTTGTAGTTTCTTTCTCTTCCTGTTTTTCAACAACTGCCGGTTCAGATTTTTTTTCTTCACTTCCACATGCAAACAAAAGTGCTACTAGAAATACCGCAGTTAATTTTGATAAGATTGTAATTTTCATTCAGATATTGAATTAGAATTCGAACTGTTAATATGAATAAACTCTTCATCAATTGATGGATTATTTATATTCAAACACAGATTTTCTGATAAATGGGAAATAGTAAATTTAACCTATTTCCCATTTACTAGTTTTTTTTAACTTAAAGTGATTTCTGGGAGAGGAATAATTTTCCCACCTGCCATGGCAGACTCGTGTGCTAGAATCCCCACACAAGTAATGTTTGCAGATTGCTTTGCATCTGGGTATGGAGCTCTTTCTTCAGCCAATGCGTTGAGAAACTCATTAACCAAATGAGGATGAGACCCTCCATGTCCTGCTCCCTGAATAAAGGATAAGTGCTGATTGTCATCACTATCATAAACTCCGGCAGTGGTGAAAGGTGCAATTTCCTTAGGAAGTAAATGTGCATAATCAGGGATTTTTACCCGCTCAGGAGTTTCCCCAGTATGGATTACAGAATCCTCATGCTCTATCAAGGTCCATTCAAAAGACTTCTTAGAACCGTATACATCAAAGCTTTCTCTATATTGTCTTGCTGTATTAAAAAGAGATCTAGTCACTTCAGCAGCCAAATCAGAGTCTTTGAATTTGATATGGCATGTTTCAATAGCAAATGGTGATCCGTATTTTGGAATTAAGTTTTCATCAATTCTTCCGGAACCAAAACAAGATACATATTCTGCTTGGGCCTTTGGTAAAGCCAAAACCGGTCCCACGCAATGTGTCGCATAATGCATAGGAGGGAGGCCTTCCCAATATCCTGGCCAACCAGCCATTTCTTGTTGATGAGAGGCTCTCAAGAATTGAATTTTTCCCAACTCTCCTTTTTCATACATCTCTTTCACAAATAAGAATTCACGGCTATAAATTACCGTTTCCATCATCATGTAAGTCAATCCTGTCCTTTGCACTTCCTCTACAATGGCCTTACATTCTTCTACAGTTGTAGCCATAGGAACCGTACAAGCCACGTGTTTTCCAGCTCTAAGAGCTTTTAGAGATTGCTCAGCGTGGTTTTGTATTGGAGTATTGATATGAACAGCATCAATATTCGGATCCTTTAACAATTCATCGTAGTCAGTATATACTTTTTCTATTCCAAAAGCTTTTCCAATCTCTTCTGCCTTTTCCTTATTTCTTTGACAAATGGCATACATATTAGCCAATTTATGCTTTTGGTAAATCGGAATAAATTCAGCTCCAAAGCCAAGTCCGATAATAGCGATGTTAAATTTCTTGTCACTCATAGTTCTATAGGTATGGTAATTTGGGTTGATTAGGCTTCAGAAGCCCATTTTTTCAAAAATTTCAATCCTTCGCTGGCGAAACTATCCTGACTTGGAGCCAATGGCTTCCAAATACAAACAGCTCCTGCTAATTCTTTTATTTCCGGGGTAAAGCTCTCAATAGAAATCACTCCTTTGTATTTTACAGCCTCCAAGCCCCTTTTAAAAGCTGCCCAAGGAGTTTGCCCTGTTCCTGGGGTTCCTCTATAGTTTTCCGAGACTTGGAAATGAATCAATTTATCTCCAGCCAATTTTATTGCAGCTTCGGGATCTGGTTCTTCAATATTCATATGAAATCCATCCAAAATCACTTTGGCTTCAGGTTCATTGATATCCGTTATCAATTGCATCAGTTCGTCACAGGTATTAATAAGATCTGTTTCAAAACGATTCAGGGTTTCCAAGGCGATTTCCAATCCGAATTTACGTGCATTTTGACATACAATTCTCAGGTTGGATACTGCTCGATCCCATTCAATTTTTTTCTGTTCTGGAGAAACCAATCTAGCTTTTCCCACCGCTGAATACATAGGGCCCGCCACAAATTTGCAATCCAACCCTGATGCTATTTCAAAGCAACCGTTTAGGTAATCAAAACAGGTTTTATGGAAATTTGGATCTTCATTGGTCAAGTCTCTGCTTGTACCAAATGCTCCGCAGATAACGGCCTTTAAGCCATTATCCGCTAAAGCAGTTTTCACTTCTTGAATATCGATCAAGATTGGGTCTTCAACAGGGATTTCAACGAAATCGTAGCCAAACCCTTTGATTCTAGGAAATAGGTTTATTGTTTCTTTATTAAAAGGGGAGGTCCATAGCCAGGTACTTACCCCAAATTTTACTTCTAATGACATCCTTCCTTATATTACTTTCATGATTCCGTTCATCTGCTTCCAATGATCAGGAAGTGTACAAACGAATGGATAATCACCTTTTTTAGAAGGCACTTTAATTACAATAGAATCCGAATAATTAGGAAATACCAGTTCAGTAGACGCAAGAACTTCAGGAATATTCGGTACAAATGCAAGGTCCATTCCAGTCAGGTTTTTTGCCATTTGATCTGCAGCTTCTCCGATTTTATCCAAAGAACCAATAGCTCCAATAATCAGATTGTGCTGAACAAAATCAGGGTTTTTAAAATCCAAAATCAATTGAGTTCCTGCATTCACTGCAAATACAGATTTATCAAATCTCATCTCATGAGGTACAGCAGTTAGTGTAATTAATCCATCTTTGGCTACTTCCATAGGTGCCTCGATTGAGGCAACAGCATTACTATCTCCAGAATCGACTTTTTTCAGATCCAAGCTAGAGTCATTTCCGATTCTTCCAGAGAATCTCCAATTTCCTTCATAGTCGCCAACTCGGTTTCCGGAATCAAATTGGCCCACACGAACATTTTGAGGGGAAAGTGGGGCGCTAAACAATCCTTTTGTTTTTCCTTTTGCTACTTCTTCACCATTAATGTGCAAACTCATAGCTCCATCTTGTTTCAAGGTAGCGGTAACCATAAACTTCTCGGATGGAAGTTTCTTTGTTTTGATGATTTTCACATCGCTATCTTGGGCCACGGCAAAACTTAAAGCATCTTTATATACATATAAACTATAGCCATTAACGCTGTTTCCTTGAGCAACCATCACACCATCTAATGGGTCTCTTCCTGGAGTTACTTCCATCGTAATGGTAATTTCTTTTCCGGATGGGTCTGGTGGGAAAAGGAGGGCGTTTCTTGGATTCAAGGTATAAAGCTCAGAAATCAAACTTTTTGAAATTCTATCGGCAATACCCATTAAGGAATCCGGTTGAACTTCTGAAGAAGGTACTTCAGGTCTGCTTTCAAAGGCAGAAGGGTGGGTGATAGCCGCAGCAAAGATTGCTTGGGGTAAATACTCATCCTTGGCATTATCCTGATCTTCAGAAATTGCCAACAGCATTTTTGAAACATCATCACTTGCTGGCATTTCGGAAACAGCAAGGATTGCAAATTTCCTAGCCTGAAGATTATCATCTTCCATCATATTGGCTGCAATAATTGCATTTAAAGCAGCTTGGTTTCTAGGAATAACCCGAACAGCATTTTTTCTAACAGCTGCAGAAGGGTGGCTCAAAGCCTTCTCTACTACTTCCTGAGCTTTTGCATTATTTCCATCTAATTCTCCCAAACCTTTCAATGTCCAAAGTGCATTGATGGCAGGTCCATTGATTCCTGCTCCATCAACTTCAGGAGAATTGATTAATTCATATAATCCTTCTATCACATCTTTGTTCTGAGTTTCTACGATCAATCGTTGAGCAGTAAGTCTCCAGAACATGTTATCGCTCTTAAGTGCATCAATCAATTTGCTTGAAGAAGCATCTTTTAAATCAAAAGTCTTAGAAGGTTCACCTCCTTTATAAGTCAATCTATAAATTCTACCATGCTCTTTATCACGCATGGGGTTGATGTAAGCATTTCCTTCTCCATTTTCAAAACCACGAGGAGTAGGGTTGTGCTGAATGATAAAGTTGTACCAATCAGCTACCCAAAGCGAACCATCAGGACCTACTTCTGCATGCACTGGGCTGAACCATTCGTCGGAACTTGCCAAAATATTGAAAGCATTTTTTTCTTTATAACCAGAGCCTTCTTCAAGAATTCTTGCCTTATGAAGTACTCGGCCTGTTGGCTCTGCTACGAAAGCTACTTTATTCCAATATTCCGAAGGGAAATTTCTTGCAGTATATAAGTTGTGCCCTGCAGCAGCAGTATAGCTACCAAACCAATCCACCTGTCTTAAGAATGGTGTTAGATGAGGCATGTCGTAATGAGAGTCTATTCCGGTGGCAGTGTTTGGCGTACCTCTATAGATGGTTCTCTTCACAAACTTATTATCCAAGGCCAAATAAACTGAATGTTGACCATTGGCAGTAGAAATAAAGGTTTCAAAATCTTCAGAGAATCCAAGTCCCCAAGTGTTATTACTGGTTCGACCTAAGTATTCCATATTTTCACCGGATGGATCAAATCTATAAACACCTTGACCGAAGTTGAATTTCTGTCCGCTTACTTCTCCATTAAAGCCAGAGTAACCTAATACTCCCCAAACCTTATTATCAAAACCATATTTTAGGTTGGATGGGCCTGCGTGAGTATCAAATTTACCCCATCCAGTCATTACCACTTCTTTCACATCTGCTACATCATCACCGTCGGTATCTTTTAGGAAGACAAAATCCGGCGCCATTGAAATTAACATCCCGCCATTTACTGCCATGATCGAAGTAGGGATATTCAATCCATCAGCAAAAATCGTTACTTTATCTGCTTTACCATCACCATTGGTATCTTCCAGAATCTTGATTTTATCATCTCCACCTTCCTTACGAACTTCATTAGGATAATCAGTGGTTTCTATGACAAATAATCTTCCTCTTTCATCCCAAGCAAAAGCAATTGGGTTGATGATCATAGGCTCGGAAGCAAAAAGTTCTAATTCAAATCCTACTGGCACTTGAACCAATTTCATAGACTCCTCAGGAGATAATGGCATTTGGAATCTTGGTGCAGGATCTCTTCTTTCATAGTTTGGAATAACAGCATCTTCAAACTGTGGAGTTGGGATATTATAAGCAGCTAATAATGCATTTACTTTATCACCTACGGCCCAAAGAATTCCATTTGCAACTAATTCCTGAAATTCTTCTTTTTCCCAAGTCTTCTCATTATGACCATAAGCAGTGTAGAACACACGTCCTTTTCCCTCTTCACGAGTCCAAGTATATGGCTCCTTATGATCACCATCCACTCGCTCCATCAATACATGCATATCTGGGTTTAATTGGCTGTGAACATAAGTTTCATCCCATGTTTCAAACTCGCTGATTCCATCCATAATAGGAGAGTCATTATCCACTATATCAACCGTGAAATCACCCGTTCCATGACTTTTGAATTGACCACCAACCGCTGAAATATACCATGGTGAGTTTTGGAAGCAGAAAGATGCTGAGTGAATAGGTATCAAAGCTTTACCACCTTGCACATAGTCTTTTAGAGCTGTTTCCTGTTCTGGAGTAATTTGATCATGATTTGCATAAATCATCAAACCATCATAATTACTCAATTTTGTAGGATTCAGATCTGTAACATCAGTAGTGTATGTCAGATTGATTCCCTTTTGAAATAAGGGAGTTTCGATATACATCATCAATTTCTCTGAATTGTGATGTTCGCTTTCATGGCCTAGTACAAGTATTTCAACACGTCTTGGCTCTGTGGAAGAAAGAAATGTCTCCCCTGATTTTTTTCCACAGCTTATTACAAGCAGAGAGATGACCAAAGTGGCCAAAACTATGGAAAATTTCGAGATGGATTTTTTAAACGAAATGTTCATAAATGGGTTTCATAATCAATTGAATACGAAAATTCAAAAAAATTTCTAGAAGATTCTCACTGTATTACTTTGAATAATGACTGAATTTTGTCCTTTTTGCGTTTGATATTCCAAAAAATATAGCATAACACAGTTATAATTTATGAAAAACCCACTTAAAAAGTCGAGAATTCCTGATTCAAAAGTCTTTTTAGTCAGGGAATTAAATGCTCCATTTTTTGATAAAAACTGGCACTTTCATCCTGAATATCAGTTGGTAGTCATTTTAAAAGGAACTGGAACAAGATATATCGGGGATCATATCAAACCATTCAAAGAAGGGGATATGGTAATGACAGGACCTAATTTGCCACATGTCTGGAGATCTGATAATGCCTATTTTGATCCATCAAATAATCTGGACACACATTTGATAGTGGCATATTTCCCGGAGAATTTTTTGGGGGATGGAATTTTTGAAAAAGAAGAATTTGCAGATATCGCACGATTGATGAAGCTTTCTTCCAGGGGAGTAGAAGTAAATGGAAAAACTAATCGTGAGGTTACAGAAATGATGAAGAAACTAGTTAATCTGACTGGTTCTGCTCAATTGATACTATTGCTTGAAATCCTCAATTATTTATCACACTCTAAAGATATCCGACAGATTACCAACGCAGGATATATTAACTTGAATAAAGAGTCTGAAAAGGACAGAATGGGAGAGGTCTACGAGTATGTAATGAAAAACTATAAGGAAAAAATCAAACTAGAGGAAGTAGCCAGTATTGCAAATCTTTCTGTCAGTGCTTTTAGCAGATTTTTTAAATCAAGAGCTAATAAATCATTTTCTGATTTTATCAGTGATGTTCGAATTAGTCATGCCTGCAAACTACTTCATGAAGATGATATCAATGTATCTGAAGTTTGTTACGAAAGTGGTTTTAACACCCTTTCAAATTTCAATAAACAGTTTAAGGATCGTATAGGAAAAACACCAATAACTTACCGAAAAGAGTATTTGGAGAGTTTTGAATAGAAATTTAAAATCAGAAATCTTAATTCAGAAATCTAATAAGTTTGAACTTTAATATTTCAACCTTCTGAATTAATTCAAGCTTTCTTTAGGATTGAAAGTAATCCATCACCTGATCCATATAAGATAAACTGACAGGTACAGATTTATCTCCTAAGTGTAATAAGTGTTTTTCTACTTTATTTACCTTTTTGCTATTGACCAAAAAAGAACGGTGAGATCGAATAAAAAAAGAGGGAAGGATATTTTCAACTTCCGCCAAGGTCATTCTGCTCATGACTTTTTCATTTTCTAGCTGAAAGGTTACATAATTCCCGCTTGCTTCGCAAAATAAGAGTTGATCGAAAATCAGGCGGATCTGACCTTCTCCGGTCTTGATAAAGGTAAATTCAGGTTCTTTTCCTGGTTGTAAATCCAGCCATTCCTGTGCCTTTTGACAAGCTTTGATAAATCGACTCAGATTAAATGGTTTGAGCAGGTAATCCAATGCATCGAGTTCGAAGCCCTTTACTGCAAAGTCTGAGTAGGCTGTTGTAAATATTACCAAGGTTTCTTTAGGAAGTAATCCTGCAAAGTCAATTCCTGAAATATCCGGCATATTGATATCCAAGAAAATCAGGTCAATTTCATTTTCCTTGATGTACTCCAAGGCTTCAATGGCATCCATAAAAATTTCTTCTAAAACTAAAAAAGGAACTTTGGAAGCATGAGCTTTTATCACTTCCAAAGCCATCTTTTCATCATCTATCGCTATTGCTTTAATCATTTTATTGGAGTTGGACGGATAAGTGAACAAAATGCTCCGTGTCGTTCGCCACAATGGTCAAGTTATGTTTTTGTGGGTAAAAATGCTCTAATCGGCTCTTAACATTTTCCAATCCTATACCAGATTCAT
>NZ_JAHEBC010000479.1 GCF_024642405.1 Algoriphagus sp.
GAGTAAGAACATAATTAGCGCCAGATTCCTGGAGATATTGGAGAATTCTTTGATCTGGATAGTCAGGATCCAAAGGCAAATAAGCTCCCCCAAATCTCAAAATAGCAAGAATGGAAACCAGAAAATCCACTGACCTTTCCATGTAGATTCCTATTGGTTGATTTGGGTCGGCAGATCGTTTTCTTAATTCATCAGCTATAATTCTACTTCTTTTATCAAGCACTTCATAACTGAGACGCTCAGATCCACAAACAGCAGCAATCTTATCCTTATTTCTTGATAGATTCTCAAGGATCTCAGTTAGTACAGTCCCTTCGATTTCTGGCTTGAAATCGTGGCTAAGACCTGACGTAAGATATTGATTCTCTTCTTCTGAAATCAAAGAGTAGGATTCAATAGGTAAGCTTGGATTCTCGCAGATACTATTTAAAAGCGTAGCAAAATGTACACTAAGTCGCTCAGCAAAAACAGGACAAAATAAATCCGTGTTGATTTCTATTCCGATTTGATAAACTCCCTTTTTTAAACCAAAATGATGCAGCGTCAAATCAAATTTTGAGACATCTAAATCCAGTACCTCAAAATCTACAGAAAGGCCATGATTTTTAAATGGGTTTTCTCCGGCAGAATGACCTACAAACATGGCTTGAAATAGAGGATTATAGCTTTGATCCTTTATTTTAGGGGAATTACTGACCAAGTTCTCATAGCTTGGTTTTTGGGAGGAAATAGCCTTTAAAACATCATTTTTTACTTCCTTTAGCAGTTCATTAAAAAGCTTGTTATTCTCAAGACTAGCTCCTATTACCTGCGTATCTACAAAATACCCGACAATGGATTTAAATTCTTCTTTATCTCTATTCAATACGGGTATTCCTACTGTTACTTCCTCGCTTTTCGAATACCTCCCGAGCAAAATCTGGAAACAGGTAAGAAATAGGTTGAAATCAGTAGTTTGATAGTTTTTTAAAAGCTTTCCTACTTTTTCAGTTAAATTTTTTGGAAGAGAAAAGCGGATTAAATTCCCTTTGTAGCTTGGACTTGCCGGTCTTGGATAATCCAGCGGAAGATCTAAAAAAGAATCCAATAAAGTCTGAGTTGAATTAAAGGTAGGCTCTTCTTTTGGAAGCCCTTTTTGCCAGCTGGTATAATCCTGATATTGTAAATCTGTCTGGTTCCCAGTAAAGTTGAAGTTTTGGTTATTCTTAGAGATCGCAGCATAGATTTCGGCAAAATCTTCCCTCAAAATCCCCATTGACCAGGCATCGATAATAATATGATGAAAGGTAATTCCTATAGAATATTGATTGTTTTCAAGTTCACAAACCCCTACTCTAATCAAAGGATCTGTCTCTAATCTAAAAGATTGACTAGCCAATTGTTTAAGCCAGTTTCTTGCCTCTGAATTGCTTTGAATTCCTTTTGCAATTTGAAGATCAAAACTCTTTTCCCGTCGAAAAACCATAACGGGCTCTTCTTGGAAAATAACATAGTTACTTGCCAAAACCTGATGCTTGGCAACTAGATTTTCCAGTGTTTTGATGAAAATCTCTTGATCAAAAGAGGATTCCTGGAAATTCCAGATTTCGGAATAATTATAGACAGCACTTTCAGGATTCTTTTGATAAACAAACCAAAGTCTTTCCTGAGCTACAGAAAGTGGATAATAGTCGGATGGGATAGCTTTGGGAATCTGCTCCTCCGCTAAATTTTCTCCATTTTGTTCCTGTTCGTTTAAATTAAGCCACTGATCAAGAAGATCATCCGAATTTCCTTCCATACTCTAATCTACTAAAGGATTCCTTTTTCGAGCAACCAAGTATGAAGTTTCAAATCATAACCGAAGGCTCTTTCGATTATCCAATAAGCCGAAATTGCCATTAATAAAAGCGAGAATCCAACCACAATGACATTATATTGCTTGAGTCTACTGATCAAGAAAAGAAGCGGAAAGGCAAGGACAATTATTCCAAGTTGACCAATTTCTACTCCCAAATTAAAACCTACCAAGGAATAAACCAGGTACTCCCCTCCTCTTGATTGCTCCGCCAAAACTGAAGCAAATCCAAATCCATGGAAGAGACCAAATACCAAAATAATTAGCCACTCCCGTTTGTTTAAAAATGGCACAATATTGTGAAATGCTGCCATGGCAATTGAAATGGCAATAATTGATTCTACCAATCTGGATGGCAAGTTAATTAGGTCTAGCGCAGCTAAACTAAGTGTGACCGAGTGCGCCAACGTAAAAATTGTGATGATTTTAACGACCGAAATAAATGCCGCTTTAAAGCTAGGTTCTGGATCAAAATTTGTGTATTTGATTCCTAACCAACGTTTTTTAGGATCGGTTTTAGGTCTGAAAACAATTACCGATGGAATCAGCAAAGCAATTAAGAAAAGGATGTGATCCAACCCGATCCAAATATGATAAATACCAGATTTAACCATTGCTAAAAATCCAGTAAGTATTGATCCTTCTTCAATGTCAAGTGTTTGGTTTGGAGAGGAAGTC
>NZ_JAHEBC010000480.1 GCF_024642405.1 Algoriphagus sp.
TCTAAAGCGACATAGAATTCGGTAAATTGAAAAGAAATCGATTCTTCGGTCTTCCGTCATCGGTCTTCGAGCCAGTAAAACAAAGAAATTAAGCATACTGGCATCATTGCGGATAATCGTATTAAAGAATTAAAAAAATATACTACTTCAGGTTTCTACTGGAAAATCTCTTTCAATATTCCTGAATCAAATCCTACCATTCTCCAATCATCAATTTCCAGTTCCAAATGAGCTAGCATTCCAGGCTGAAGATTGATATAACTTTCTCCTGAAAGGTTTGCTACTAAAAGGCTTAAAATGGGATTATGTCCAATGATTAAGCAAGAATTCACTTGAATCGGAATATTTTCCAACAAATGAATCAAATCTCCAAGATTTCCTCCATAAATCTCTTTTATAAAAATTTCTTCTTTTATGGTAATATAATCATGGATAATTGAGGCAGTTTCCATAGTTCTTCTCGCAGTAGAACAATACATCAAATCAACAGAAAGAGATCTACTTTTTAATCCTGACCCCATCCTATTTAACCTTTCAATCCCTTTTTGAGTCAATTGTCTCTGAAAATCTGTTCCTTCAGAAAATCCTGCTTCCCCATGCCTAAGTAAAAATAATTGCTTCATAGTGATTGGATTAAGTGACTTGATTACCCAAAATAATTATCAAAAATCCCTCCAATTAACAGGAATGAATTTTTATTTATTTGGATCGAAAAACAATGCCGTCTATTTTTAGCATTCCAAATCGGGCATAACAGCCCAAAAAAAATTGATTTTTATGTCGAAAAACCTTGTCATTGTCGAGTCCCCAGCAAAAGCTAAAACCATAGAAGGTTATTTAGGTAGTGATTATAAGGTTGTTTCCAGCTACGGGCATGTGAGAGATCTCCCAAAAGGAGATAAAGCAATTGATGTTAAAAACAGATTTGAACCTACTTATGAGGTTACAGCTGATAAAAAGGAAGTAATCAAAAATTTAAAAGCATTGGTTAAGGATTCTGAAATGGTATTCCTTGCCAGTGATGATGACCGTGAAGGAGAAGCTATTTCCTGGCATTTAAAAGAGGTATTGAAACTTAAAGAGGACCAATCCAAAAGAATTGTATTTAGAGAAATTACTAAAAATGCAATCACCAAAGCCATAGAAAACCCGAGAGGAATTGACATTGATTTGGTAAATGCCCAACAGGCAAGAAGGATCCTTGACAGATTGGTAGGCTTTGAGTTATCTCCTATTCTTTGGAAGAAAATTAAAACCGGACTTTCTGCAGGAAGGGTACAATCTGTAGCGGTTCGTCTGATCGTTGATCGTGAAAGAGAGATTGAGCATTTCAATTCTAAATCAAGCTTTAAGATTTCAGCAATCTTTGAAGTTGAAGGAAAGACCTTTAAAGCGGAACTACCGAAAAAATTCGAGACAAAAGAGGAAGCTGAGAAATTTCTCAAATCTTGTTTAAATGCTGAATTTTCAGTTGGAAATCTTGAAAAGAAACCAGGTAAAAAATCCCCGGCTGCCCCATTTACCACTTCAACTCTTCAGCAAGAGGCAAGTAGAAAACTTTATTTCTCTGTGGCGCAAACAATGTCTGTGGCACAAAAGCTTTATGAGGCCGGAAAAATTACTTACATGAGAACAGATAGTGTCAACCTTTCTGATGATGCTATGAATTCTGCGAAAAAGGCGATTCATGATTCTTACGGTGATCAATACCATAAATCCAGAAAATATGCCACTAAATCTGAAGGTGCTCAAGAGGCTCATGAAGCAATAAGACCTACAGATTTTTCGGTCAACCATATTAGTGGGGACAGAAATGAACAACGTCTTTATGACTTAATCTGGAAAAGAGCGATTGCATCCCAGATGTCTGATGCAGAACTTGAAAAAACTACCATTACCATTGATATTTCTAACTCTGAATTAAACCTTGTTGCCACAGGTGAAATCATCAAATTTGATGGATTCTTAAAAGTATATTTGGAAGATACCGATGATGAGCCGGAAGAGGACGATGATGCAAACAAATCCTTACTACCACCATTGACTATTGGACAAGGGCTAGCTTTACAGCAAATGAAAGGAAAGGAGACGTTTACAAGGCCTTCTCCTCGATATACAGAAGCCTCTTTGGTGAAAAAACTAGAAGAATTAGGAATAGGACGTCCATCTACCTATGCACCTACCATTTCAACAATTCAGAAAAGAGAATATGTAATCAAGGAATCCAGAGATGGTACTCCGAGGAAATACGTAGAAATGAATATTGCTTCAGGTAAATTCAATGATGAGGTGAAGACCGAAATTACTGGTGCAGAAAAACAGAAGCTTTTCCCTACTAATATCGCAATGGTAGTAAATGATTTCCTTGTAGAGCATTTCCCAAATGTGATTGATTTCAGTTTCACAGCTCGAGTTGAAAAGGAGTTTGATGATATAGCAACTGGAGGACAAGTGTGGCAGGATATGATTGATTCATTTTATGGCAACTTCCATAAGAGCGTTGAAGAG
>NZ_JAHEBC010000481.1 GCF_024642405.1 Algoriphagus sp.
TAAACCAATGATCCGCATCGTATTCTTGGAATACAGATGGCTTGCTTACTCCGGTTTTTCCTTTCCAAACTTTTAAATCTACGGGTTCCCAAAGTTTAGATTTTGCAGATTTATAGGCAGCATCCATAATCGCATTGACCACATAACCATCGTAAAAGGTTTCCTTTGGTGCTTTTTGGTTCTCAAAGGCATCCAGCATGTCCATAAACATATTCACATAACCTAATTCTACGGCTTCGTCACCTACGGGGAATTGCCAACCTGAATCAGATTCAGATTTTTCAACAACATATCCACTTTCTCCTTCACCTGAAGTAAACATCTCAAATCCAGTTCGAAGCCAGGAATTCACCCAAATGGTACCTTCTGTCCCCATCACTTCGTCCCTTAAGTCCATTCCGCCTCGGAAAGTCCAACTTACTTCAAATTGCCCGATAGCTCCATTTTCATATTTTACCAATCCGATCGCATGATCCTCAGCTTCGATCGGTTTTACTTGAGTGTCTGCCCAGCACATCACTTCAACCGGTTTGATGTCTTTACCAATGAAATTTCTGGAAATCTCTATGCAATGACAACCCAAGTCTATTATGGCTCCACCTCCTGCAGCTTCCAGATCCCAAAACCAATCCGCGTGTGGCCCAGGATGAGTCTCTCTGGATTTCGCCCAAAGGACCCTACCAATGGCTCCATCTTTTACAGATTTAAGGGATTTTAAAAATTTTGGTGTATAACAAAGATCTTCTAGATATCCGGAGAAAATCCCAGCTTTTTCACAGGCCTCCATCATTCGAAACGCCTCATCCGCATTTCTTCCCAAAGGTTTGGTAACTAACACAGCTTTTTTATGCTTTGCGCAAGCAATCACTGCCTCTTCATGAAGGTAGTTTGGTAGGGCTACAATTACAATCTCGGTGTCAGTATGGGAAATAGCTTCTTCCATATCTGTGGATTTGAAAGGGATTTTATAATCCTTTGCAAATCGATCTACCGTCTGTTGAGATCTGGAATAAACTACTTTTATCTCGTCTTTTATTCTCCGGCCAGTGAGTGATTCGGCATAAAATCTACCAATAAAGCCTCCTCCTAGAATACAAATTTTTGCCATGGTGTCAATTTTTCATTTTCTATTTAATTATTGATTTCCCTTCAAAGGGTTTTGATCTGATACATAGGAAGGTATTCCATTTTGCTGATACATTTTGGCGATGCGGTGTCCATGTTCATCATAGGCGGCTTGAAACAGTGCCGCTGCTTTTTCCGATCCAACTACGGATCCAGCCGTCAATACTTTGGGTGGATTTCCAGCTTGTGTCAATAGAGCAGCTAGTTCTGCTTTCATACTGTTGATCAGCATGCAAGAGCCAATTGTGGAACCGGGAGATACAGGTGTTTCTAATCCATCGATTTTCACCATTGCATCTCCGACTGGAGCGCCTGAATCCAATATTAAGTCTGAGAAATCAGATAATTTTTTCCCATCTGATTTCTTTGATGTAGATGCTTCGGAATGAAGCTTTGAAATTAATCCTACAGTTTTTATCCCTTTAGATCGGAATATTTCAGCCATTTCTATTGGAACTATATTGCATCCTGATGAAGAAATAATCAAAGCAGAATCCAGATTTGAAAGATCGAAATTCCTCAAAATTTGAGCTGCTAGGCCAGAGGTGTTTTCCAGGAACATCGCTTGTCTCTGACCATTGGCTCCCACAACTAAATTATGAAAGGTCAAAGAAAGCTCTACGATGGGATTAAAGCCTGGAAATGAACCATAACGAGGCCACATTTCTTCGACCATTATTCTGCTATGCCCCGAGCCAAAAACATGAACCATTCTCCCAGCCAAAATGCTTTCTGAAAACCACTTGGCCGCTGTTTTGATTTCGGATTCTTGGGATCTAACTGTTTTTATTAAACCTTCACATTTATCTAAATATGTCTGTGTGTAGCTCATTTTTGTTGTTTTAAAGCGAAAGCTGCTGCACCCAAAGCTCCTGAGTAGTCCATATATTTAGCTTTGAGGATTTGGGTTTTCTTTCCATTTGGTCTGAATTCATACAATGTTATAAAATCATCAAGCGTTGAAAATAGAGAATCTCCTGCATGTGTGAGCCCTCCAGCCAAAACTACAGCCTCAGGACTGAAGATGTTTATTAAGGAACAAATGCTTAAAGAGAGATTTCTAATCATATCAAGCCATAGCCATTGTGCGAAAGTCTCTTTTCGATCAACAGCCTCAAGAAGAGCATATGTGTTTTTGAATTTCCCATGACTTCGCTGTTCAATGGAATAATTACCGAGAGCATACTCCAGACTTCCTGGCATTCCTATAATACTTTGTAGAAGGTTATTTGATTGCAGAATAGTATGTCCAATATGTCCTGCCATTTGAGCGGATCCTTGGTGTAATTTTCCTTCAAGTAATAAAGCTCCTCCAACACCAGTTCCCAAAGTAATTAGAATCGCATTATTAAAATTTTTAAGTGAACCG
>NZ_JAHEBC010000154.1 GCF_024642405.1 Algoriphagus sp.
CCATAAAACGATAAGGATAGTAATAACCTTCCATGGTTCCTATGGCGGCCTTATCCTGTCGGCCCGACGCGTCAGTGGCGATCTCACCATTAGGATGGATATAGTACGTAGTCATCATCAGATTTCTACGCACAAACTCGTAAAGCTCCGGCTTTTTTACTCCTTTGGCGATGGTAATAAGCACCCGATCGGTGAGTGGCGAATAGATGAGGGTACTTTTCTCGTCGTACTGTCCATCGGGATCCATGTCTATATGCTCGCCCAGCCATTCCTCGATGCGGGCTACGTAGCGCGGATTGGGCCACAGCTCGTTCAGCTTAGTCAATGCCGCCGAAACCACCCAGCGGTGGTTGGGCGTATGAATCCCTCCGACGATCAGACATTCGCCAGCCCTTTGCAAAAAGGTTTTTAGGAGTTCCAACTGAGTGGAGTATCTATTGTCATCTTCCCTTAAGACAATGGTGTAAACCGGTACCAGCCATTTGACTATAAAACCCGTATCGGGCGTAGAGTGAAAATTGGTAGAAAGCAGGTCGATGGTACCGTCGGAATGTTGAATTTTCAGGAGGTAGTTTATTGCGTCTTCGAGTTCTTTGGCTACGGCTTCAGAGCGATAGTGCATGCTCTCAGGACTCGCTAGAGCGCAGCCCGCCGTGCGGATATAGGCGACCGTAGAATGTGCATTTGGGATTTCTACTCCGTCCAGGAAGCCTCCGTATGCGGGACTTTTCATGTCAGAAACCCGGTATCCACGCTGCCGATCCAGCTGATTATCGTTAGCCTTGATTAAGCTCAGCAGCCAGTCGGGCTTGCTTTCATCTTTTATGCTGGAGCGAAAAACCATCGAAGTTAACATCGGAGCGGCACAAAAAGCTACCGAGCCGTATTGGACAAATTCTCTTCGTTTCATAGATCGTAAAGCAAAAATGGTTTGCGTTATTGCATAGCTAAACATATGGATTAAAACAACGGATATCAAAAGTCGAAATTGGTCTATTATCTCGCATCCTGAATCTACTTCCTATTTAATTCAGAGTTTAGGAACCTCCACTCTAAGGAATAGTTAATATCTTCGATATCTAGTCTGGGTGTTTCAGATCTTACGGTGTATTAGATATCGTCAGATCCAAATCCTTTTAAACTCAGCAGAGATTGTGTCATTTGTTTTTTTGGATTGGTTGCCTATTAGTTATATTTAGTATGTTTTTATAATTAATACAGTCTGAATTTTTAAAAATTAAAGAATGAAAGTTTTTGTAGGGTATGGATATAACTCGAGGGATGCTTGGATTCCAGAGTATGTTTTCCCTCTTTTAAATACGCTCGGATTTGAAGTTCTGACAGGTGAAAATATCCCAGGTGAAGTTTTGTCTGAGGGTGTAATTCGAAAAATCCAAGAAGCCGATGCTTGTATCGGTTTTTTAACTAAACGAGAATCCGATAGTACTTTGACTCATAAATGGGTTATAGAGGAGCTAGCAACTGCTTTAGCCTCTAAAAAGGAAATTTATGAAATAAGAGAAAATGGAATTGATGAGCAATCGGGAATAACAGGAGATAGACAGTATTATCATTATGATGGTGATAAAGCTATGTTACTTGTTATGTTGGCAAAGTTCATAGTGAATGTTAAGACTAGACTCTCTTACAAAGAGTTTATTTTGCTTCCAGAGGATATTTCAGAGCAAATAAGGATGAATTTATCATTTACCAGATGTACCTATCAATTTTTGCATAAGGCTAAGGAATATGAAGTGGAAAATGCTCAGTTGAGAAAAAAACCTAGTGGTTATGCAATATTAATTCGAAAAATTCCTTCGGAAGATGCCTTAATAGATATTAGAATTGAATCTCCATCAGGAAGTTGGAGCTCAGGCTATGTATCAGTTGGGCTCATTAATGTGCTTTTGACTAGAGATAATTGATATGGAAAAGCTAGAATTTAAAATCTATAATGGCGGTTTTGATTATTCAACAAAACAATCAGCAACATACAAAGGAAAAGATTCTTGGGATTGGAGTATTTGGATTGAATCTTCGGATTCTGGATTAGAACAAATTGATTATGTTATTTACAATCTACACTCATCCTACAAAAACCCAGTAAAGAAAATCAATTCAAGAACTAACAATTTTAGGCTTGATTCTTCAGGGTGGGGAACATTTACTATATATATTAGGCTTCATTTTTTGGATAAATCAATATTAGATTTAGAACATGAATTAGAATTATATTACCCCTTTGAGATGGAAGAAAAAGCGAATAGTAAGTTTTTATCTTTGATTCAGGAATCTCCTACCTTAGGAAGTTTACCAACTGATTTAATTTCTCTAAAAGATAAGCTGAATTCTTCCGAAGATGAATTTGAAAAATTAAGGATTAAAAATGAAATTGAGGAGAAAACGGGTTTTTTGGATCAAATTAAATCTTCTGCAAACCAATTTTTCGAAAATAAAAATATCGAAATGGACAAATTTGAACCTAATGAACTCAAAGATTTCCTTAAAAATGACGACCAAATCCCTTTCTAAAATTTAAAATCATAGTCATTCTTTCAACTCCTGTCTGGGTGTAGCCACTTGGTTCTTGGCACTAGATGTATTCTTCCACATTTGCCTGAAGTAAAACACCCCAATATCATTACCATCCCGTGCCACAGTCGAGATGAAATTGGTCCAAACGAGATATTTACCAATAATCCACCTCTATCAACTCTTTCAATCCTGAGTAGCTGACCGCAGTAGCGGGATTCCTAGCCCTAGAATTCGGGTAATCTTCTGGTTTTTCTACAATGCCAGAATGAAAAATGAACTAGAGATTTTGATAAAAGATTGATTAAAAAAATCCCGACCTTATTTTAACTTTCAAGGTTCAGGATCCCGATAGGTTGATTTATGATACTTTTTTATTGATCATAGCTATTTCTTTACGGATTTCCCTGGCTTTATTTTTTTCGTTAAGGCTGTCATATAAAATGGCCAAATTGTCTAAAAGAATGACTAATTCCGGCACAGACTTTTTAGGATCGTCCTCTGCTAATTTTCGATATATTTCTATGGATTCCTTATAATAGCGCTCTGACTTATCAAACGTATCATTAGTATTAAAAAAGAAAAACCCCAGTTTACTTAATTGAAAAGCATAAGATTCTATGAAAACTATATTGGTTTCGGACAATTCGCTGTAAATCTCTTTTGCTTCTTGAAAAAGCATTTCTGCTTCCTCAGTTTTATTTTGCTTTTCCTTAATCCTTCCCAATAAAAACAATGAATCTGCTACTTCATCTAGCCAGGATGCGCCATTATATTCAGCCAAATTACGATATATGGACAAGGCTTCCTGAGCAAATATTTCTATATCCTCTAAATAATCAGATTCATCAATTAAGCTATCAGCAAATTTAACCAACACATCCGCCAATTCTGACAAATATTGCTGGGGGTTGGTTTCAGATAGTTCCCGAAGAAACTTGATAGCTTCCTGAAATAATTTTTGCCCTTTTTCAACTCTGTTATTCCAAAACTGGAAGGTGCCAAGGTTACCCAGCAAATGAGCATATGCTCCTAAAAACTCATCTGGGTTATTCTCACTCAACTTACGCCGTATATCTAAAGCTTCTTGAAAAAGAACTTCCACATTTTCATCCAATTCCATAGCGGAAAGCAACACCGCTAAACTATTTAGGGTATCGGCTAGATTGTCCAGATTCTTTTCTGAGTTATCCTCTGACAAATTCCTTCTCACCATTAATGCTTCTTCTAAAAAATCCTTTGCCGTATCATACTCATGTTTTCGCCTAAATACAACACCGATGGAATGTAGCACCTCGCCCAATTCGATTAAATGGGAATTCTGGCCGTCATCGGTTAAATCTCGACAAATCTCTAATGCTTCTTGATATGATTTTTCCGCTTGATCCAGTTGATCGATAACCCTTTGGATTTCACCCAAGAGATTAAGTGACTTTGCCAATTCCGGTAAATATTTTAAAGGATTTTCCTGAACTAATTTCCTGGCAATCTCTACTGCTTCTTGATAATATCGTTCAGCTTCTAAATGACGATCATGTTTGTAAAGGAAGGTCGCATACGATGAGATATTTTCATAATTTCTATCTGCCTGGATAGACATCTCATAATATTCTATTGCTTTCTCAAATCTGTCTTTTAGTTCATAATCAATTGCTGTCAACTTAGCTAGAATTAAAAATTCGTTCGCATTACTTTTTAGATGCTCTTGATTGCTTTTCATTTTTTCCTGCAAAAGCTTTCTTTCTTCCAATAAGCTCTCTAAATCACCAGACATTTCACCGGCCTCCATACTTCCACCCGCTTCCTTGAATTTACCTTCTTCAAAAAACTTCTTGGCATGCTGTAAACGTTCTGTGTCTAATTTCATATCCAGAAACGTTTCAGCTAAAGAAATCACATCCTTTCTTAGTTGTTCTATTTGATCTCTTGTCTTATTTAGCCTTTCACTATATTTTAATCTTTTTTCATAACTCTGTGCGGAATTTAAAGCATCAGACAACTCTTCTTCTCTTTCTTTTAAATCCTTATACTCTAGACTTTTATAATAATTATCTCCCAGATGAACATTGCCACCTCCTGTGTTAACATTACCGGTATTTATATTTTTTGAGTTTCTTATGTCCATTCTGAAAAATTATTAACCGTCACCAATTCGAAAATTCCCCCCACCAGTGTTGACATTACCGGTATTCACATTTTTACTGTCTTGAATATTTATTGTTTTTTGGCCGGATTGTGAATGATTGAATTCTTCGAAGCCAGTTAACAACATCCGGTCTAACTCTTTATTAAATGAGATCCAAAGCTCCTCAAATTCTGTATACGGATTATAAAAATGCCCTAAGTCACTTAGCATGTTTTTGAAGTTTTCCAAAGATGGATCAGCAACCGATTTATACTCTTTGAAATAGGTAAGAATAAAAGGTTTCCTTCTTTTATCGAAACTACCGAAAGCTGTTTTGAACTCTTCGGCAGTGTAAACCCCAACTTTCGAATAGGCAAGCAAAACGAATAAATCGCAATCTTCTATTTTTTTATTGTATTCATCTTGAGACCTTGTTTCTGATAACCGAGAGGAAAGGTCTTCCCAAATTTCTAAATGAAGGAAAATATTTTTGTCAACCCAAAGTTTACATTTTCTATAAACCTGTAGCTCAAATTTTTCTCTTTCGTTTATTAATTCATTTGATGATGCCAGAAATATTTTAATTTTCTTCATGATTTTCGCAATCCACTAACATCTTGTTTATTAATTATGCCGGACTCTAATAATCTCAGTGATAGGAAAAGATACATAATTTGTAAATACTGATAGGAGAAAATCATTTTTTTAATGTGAATTAAAGTAATTCGGGAGTATGTACTCCTTAATATGCCAACCATCTCCAATTTCATCACCTCCACTTGAAAAGGCTTAGGGGATGAAATCCTACCTACTCCACGCTAAGAATTTATCAATCTTCCACTAAACAATTTTGGCAGTAAATGATAGGATCAGTGTTTTCCAAGCCCAACTCTTAGGTTATTTCAGGGATTCTAAAAATAGCCGCGATCCATCCGATTCCAGGTATTTAGAAACCAAATACGAACATATCAAACCCTGCATTTTAAAACATTCTTTGCCTCCCATCCATTTTTGCTTCAACAAAATATAAGGTCAAAAACAAATTGAATTTATTGAACACTAACGAAGAATTTGAAAAACATTCCTAAATTACTTCCGTCAAAAAACCACTCAGAATTATGAAAAAGCACCTACTGTTTTTATTGTTCGCCTTTACTATGCCATTCATTTTATTTGCTCAGTCCAACGAGGCCATTCGCAAGCTAAATGATGCGGGTGTGACAATCGAGCAAATCGAACACTGTCTGAAAGAAGCTGATGCATCCTACTATTTCAAATCTACCAATACCAGCGTCTCAAAAAATGAAGATGGTAGCTCTTATACTTCGGTTTCCATCAGTGAATTTGACCCAAGAAAACCAGTCGGCGAGCAATGGACATTAGTCAGTACGGACGGAGTACCAGCCACTGCCGCTGAAAACAAAACCTTTAACAGAACTACCAACTCCACTGGCGAATTTAATGGCAAAGTGGATCAGGCGTCTGTTAAAGTGATCAGTGAGGATGACAAGCATCTGGTAATAGGTCTTCGCTTTTTAGAAAAATCATTACCTAAAAAATTACACTTTTATGCAGACTGTGAAGCTACCTACACCATTGACAAAGACAGTAAAAAGCTAGTTTCAGGCACAATTGTCAACCTCAAGGAAACTAAAGTCTCAGTAGCCACCCTTTCAAATATCAAGGTGGATTTAGAATTTATTCTCCTTGATGAGGCCGAGGGATATCATATTTCAAATGAGATCATGGATATGACAGTAAGAGTTTTGGGCCAGACTTCTCAATCTATCGCAACGATAGTATATTCTGATTTCAAGAAAGTAAAGTAACAATTCAGGCTAAATTGACATTAATTTTATGCTCAATATTGTGTCAGATCGGGAAAGGATTCAACTCGCTCAAACGGGTCTTAGTGAAGTGAGATTGTTTGTCTAAGGGTAATCTGAGCCAGTCATCGAGAGGAACCATAAACTATTATCCTTACAATCCTGTACAACTATCGGAATACAATTGGTCCTACCAAGCTATTTCCAATCAATGCACTTCTGCTCTTTTCATGGCATTCGAATAAATCCTATGTGATTATTTCTTATTTTGAAATTCCCAAGTATCCACACAACCATGAAAAGAGCCTTACTTAGTTTTTTAGCCCTCCTATTGATCACATCAATAACCATTGCTCAAAATTCTTTAGATGAGCAACTCAACAATCATCAGTTTCGATTTATCGGACCGGAAGGTAATCGAGCTATTGCCGTCATTGGTGTACCGGGCAATCCACAAGTAGCTTATATCGGTGCGGCTTCTGGTGGCCTTTGGAAAACAGAAGATATGGGAATCAATTGGCGGCCAATTTTCGATGATCAGGATATTTCATCAGTAGCCGCCGTAGAACTTGCTCCTTCTGACCCGAATCAAGTTTGGGTAGGTACTGGTGAAACTTTTGTCATTCGACCTGCGCATGCCATGGGGAATGGAATTTATTTTTCCCCTGATGCGGGCAAAACCTGGGAACACAAAGGCTTGGAAAAAACAGGCCGAATTGGCCGGGTTCTAGTTCATCCGAATGACCCTAAAACGGTCTATGCAGCTTCATTGGGACATACTTACGGTCCACAAAAAGAACGCGGAATCTTTCGAAGCCGAGACGGTGGGGATACCTGGGAGCATGTGCTTTTCATCGATGAAGGGACAGGTGCTTCAGATTTAGCCATTGATCCCCAAAACCCTGATATTCTTTATGCAGCCATGTGGTCCATCAATATCAATACCTGGGGACTCAACTCGGGTGGATCCGGTAGTGGTATTTATAAATCTACGGATGGCGGCGATACTTGGGAAGCCATGAACAAGAATGGTTTGACTTCCGGAGCAGCTAGGCCGGTGGGAAAAACTTCGGTGTCCGTTTCCCACAGTGATCCAAATGTGGTCTATGCACTTTTTGAAGCAGAAAGTCCTGAAGTCTGGCGTTCCTCGGACAAAGGCATGAGCTGGACGCTAATGAGCCAAGAGCATGATTGGAACGAACGAGCACCCTATTACACCAGACTCAGAGTGAATACAGGCGATCCAAATGAGATTTATTCCATGTCTGTACGGTTTGTTCATTCCTTGGATGGTGGCAAAACAAGGAATCCAAGGCCACCCAGAGGAGGTGGTGACAATCATGACATTTGGATAGACCCCACTAATCCTGACCGGATTATGGTAGCTCATGATGGGGGCGTGAGCATCAGCTATAACCATGGCGAAACTTTCCAACGGGTAGTATTACCTATCGCGCAAATGTATCATGTAGCAGTTGATGATCAGATCCCTTATAACGTTTTTGGCAACAGACAAGACGGCTGGTCCTACATGGGACCTAGCAACTCATTGGCGGGCTACATTCCTTTAGGACTTTGGAAAGGCGTGGGAGGTTGTGAAAGTGGATTTGCAAAACCTGATCCTACTGATAATAACATCATTTGGTCTGGATGCTATGATGGAGGTTTGGAAAGACATGATCTAAGAACCGGATATTCAAGAGAAGTACGCGTTTGGCCAGAAGCAGGCTACGGTTGGGCTCCGGCAGATATGAAATATCGATGGCATTGGAATTTCCCACTTAGTCATTCCCCTCACACCAAGGGACGGGTGTATGTTGGGAGTCAATTTGTGCACAAAACAGATGATGATGGTCAAAGCTGGCAAATCATCTCCCCTGACCTGACCTTGAACTTGAAAGACCATCAGCAAAACTCGGGAGGGGTTGCCATTGACAATCTGATGACCTTTGATGGAGCAACCCTTTTTGCGATTGAAGAATCAAAATTAGAAGCGGGTGTGATCTGGGTTGGCACCAATGATGGACAAATACAATTGACCAAAGATGGTGGTGAGAACTGGACAAACCTTACTGCTAATATTCCGGACCTTCCTCAATGGGGCACTGTTGCCAATATAGAACCATCGCGCTATGACAAAGCCACTGCTTATGTAACCGTTGACTTGCACCAAATGGGTGATTTTGATCCCTATATCTTCAAAACAACTGATTATGGTCAGAGTTGGACAAAGATTTCGGAGGGTATTCCTAGCTCAGAATCGAGCTTTGTGCATGTGGTCAAAGAAGATCCAAAAAGAGCAGGTTTGCTGTATGCCGGTATTGACAAGGGTATTTATGTAAGCCATAATGACGGCCAAAGCTGGAGTCGTTTAAAACTTAATCTCCCTCCTGCTCCTGTTTATTGGATGGAGGTACAGGAGCGTTTTGATGACTTGGTCGTAGGCACCTATGGACGAGGTTATTATATCTTGGATGACCTTGCCGCCATCAGGAATCTAGACAAAACGCAAGATGTTGCTTTCTTTGAGATACGCGACGCATATCGTTTCAATGAAAGGGAAAACATTAAAACAGATGGTGCAAGCTTCAACTCAGGTCGCAATCCAAGTTATGGCGCC
>NZ_JAHEBC010000482.1 GCF_024642405.1 Algoriphagus sp.
ATAATCTTTTCCAAATTGCCTCCTAATGGCTTCACATGCCTTAACACCCGTTATTTTAGCTACTGCATACCACTCATTTGTAGGCTCTAATGGTCCTGTTAATAAATATTCTTCTTTCAAGGGCTGCGGCGCCAGTTTGGGATATATACAAGAAGATCCAAGAAAAATAAACTTTTGGATATCAGCCTTTAATGATGAATCAATTAAATTATTTTGAATCAGCATATTCTCCATCAAAAATTGATATGGGTAAGTATTATTTGCCAAGATCCCCCCTACTCTAGCCGCTGCATCTATTACAACATTAGGATTTTCATTCTCAAAAAATTCAGAAACCTCTTTTTGATTCCTTAGATCCAATTCTTTGGAAGTTCTTCCAAGAAGATTTGTAAATCCTTTTGCTTCTAAAGCTCTCCAAATGGCTGATCCTACCATTCCTCTATGACCAGCGATGTATATTCTAATGTTTTTATTCATGATAAATATTGAACACGGAGTTTCTCTGAGTAATTCTCAGAGTTCCACGGAAGATTTTAATAATTAAATAACTCCAATATTAAGATTTTTTAATAAAGCCCAAAAACACATTCATTTCAAAGAATAAACCTTTTTATCCCTTGCACTAAACTTTTTGTTTTAAAATTTAATAATAGTCCTACTCTATGACCAGTAAATTTTAGATAGGTTAAAACCTGGGCAAAATGAACTTCATTAAATTTTTCAACTGTTTTCAATTCTACAATAACTTGATTTTCAACTAAAAGATCTATTCTAAATCCACAATCAAGGTTAATTTCTTCATATTTTAAAGGAACATTCACTTCTGATTCTACCCACAAACCTTCTTTTTCTAATTCATATTTTAAGCAAGCTTGATATGCAGACTCTAACAGTCCTGGTCCAAGTTTAGAGTGAACTTTAAAAGCACAACCTAATATTTTCTCTGTCAAATCTTCCTTTTCAAGCATTTTGGATTTAAACTCAGTGAGACTCCATAATTCCTCAATGAAACTCCGTGTTTAAAGATTATATCAATTCTGGTTTTTCCTTCTCCAATCTTTCAAAAACTTTTTTCACATCCTGAGCTTGATCTTTTTTTAGTACCAAAATCGCATCAGGAGTTTGGATTAACAAAGTATTTTTCAACCCTATAAACTCTGTATGGATTTCTGTTCCAATAACCATATTCCCTTTTGAGTCTATAGGATGTCCTTGGTTTTTAAAGTAATCATAAATGGATTCAAACGACCCCATGTCAGACCAAGAAAATTCAGATGCAACAACCTTTATTTTTTTTGTTTTTTCCATCACTGCATAGTCCACAGAAATGGAAGGGATTTGCATAGATAATTCTTTATCCAAAAAAGAATTGTCCATTGCCTCAAAAGCGGTTTTCGAAGCAAAGAATACTTCAGGCTCTAATTCTTTTAATTCATCCAAAAAAACGGAAGATTTGAAACAAAACATTCCGGAATTCCAATAAAAATTTCCAGCTTTTAAAAAGGATTCTGCTGTTTCTTTATTCGGTTTTTCTCTGAAAGATCTTACATCCTCTCCATCAGCTTCAATATATCCAAAACCAGTCTCTGGTTTTAAAGGTTTTAAGCCAAATGTTACAATAAACCCTTCTTTTGCTAATGATATACTCCTTAATATCGACTGCTCATATTTTTCACCTGTTCCTATTAAATGATCAGATGGGCTTACAAATAAAATATCTTCTGGTTCAGCTGCAAAAGCCGCAAAAGCTATGGCCGCTGCAGTATTTCTTGGATAAGCCTCAATGATCTCGGTGTAGTTTTCAATTTCAGAATTTATCAAATCATTTCTTGATAGCAGATAATTTTCACGATTGCCTACCACAAAAACTGAATTGCAAATTCCAGAATTTCTTAGAACCGTTTTCTGAAAAAGAGTTTCTCCTTCAAATAATGGTAAGTATTGCTTTGGCTTAGACCTACGAGATAGAGGCCAAAGCCTGGAACCAACGCCACCAGATAATATTACATTGATAACCTTCATTGATTTAATTTAAATAATTAAAATTAAGATGATTAAAGTTTATTCAGCAAAGGAGTTTAAACATATATAAAAATTATAGAAAACCTTTATCCAAAGGATGAGTAAAAAGAGAAATTGAACTATTATTTTTTTATTAAAATTCCAGAGCTTCGCCCTTTCAGTCCCATTTCGAACTTAATAGTCAAATTCAAACAATACTTAAAAATCAAGCAGTTATTTGATTTTTTTCCTAAAAAACTTTAAAAAAATATGAATTCATTAAAATTAGAGGCAGTTTCTCAAATTTCAATCGTCAAATATAGCAAAGTGAGTAGTTTTTGTACTCATTTTTTTTATTCAATTTCTGATAGAATTTTTATAGCTTAAAAAGTGTATTTTACATACTCACTTGTTTTTCTATACTTAGA
>NZ_JAHEBC010000483.1 GCF_024642405.1 Algoriphagus sp.
ATGAGGGATCTTATTTTTTCTTGCCCAATAAGAGCCAACGATTACTGCCAAAGTATTGGAGTAAACCAGTTCAAAATTAAACTCCTCATGAAGTCTATTCAAAAACTTGAAGGCTTTAAGTTTCTTGTTAAACCTATTGACGAGACCACTAGCATTAACATACTTTCTCCTTAGAATTCCGAGATTCTGAACCTTCACAATAAATCCCTCTTCTACTAATAAATCAGCAAGTGGTCCCTTTCCTGTCATGACGACCACTGGATTAAGACCTTGTTCTCGATAAATCCTTAGAACTTGAAGAATGATTTTTCCAGAACCATAAAGCTCCGAACTAGTCTGAAGAAAAAGTATATTTCTTTCCTTACCCATCCTTTCTTAAATAAATTCCGATCACCCCACTTTTTGAAAAAAGTGCAGCAAACGATTCAAATAAAAATGCGAATGGGGTCAAAAGCCCTACTCCTAACATTAACCCAATTGTTTTTTTCTTTTTCAGACTCAAGATCAAATGCTTTCTGTAACCAAAAAGACTAAATAATGATTGGAGCATTCCTAAAACACCTAGATGTATTGAGAAAGGTTTCTCTCCAACTTTTATATACCCTAAACTTTCAAATTGGTTTAAAAGTCTTGACTCATTCCAGTGAGTTAAATGTTTGGGAATATCCCAATGGATCCAATTTTTTCCGGCTATTTTCGCTTGCCAGGAATCTGCTCTTGGCACTTCAATGTAAAGTAAACCACCCTTTGCCAAATTAGAATGCAGCAATTCCTTCACCAAAGAAATCGGTTCCGGTAAATGTTCAAATACATGATTTAAACAAATCAAATCAAATTCACCTCCTGCAACCTGACCCGACTCATAAAATTCCTGAATAACCTCTACTTGATATTTATCCTCAGCAAATTTAGCTCGATCTTTAGCCGTTTCTATTCCAATGCCAATCAAGCCTGATCTTTTAGCTTCAGCCAAGAATTGACCTTTTCCACATCCAAAATCAAGGACTTTATTTTGAGATTTATCGAGTAGGGCCTTAGCTCGATTTAATACGCCTTTTGCCTCTTTAAAGATCACCTTTTCAAAAATGGACTCTCTATTATCAACTACAGCATATACTTCATCTTCATAAAGCGCATCTACGTCCAATTCATTAGGGATAAAAGTCCAGGAGGTTTTACAGTTTACACATTTAATAATTGAATATTCCTCCCTAGATTCGGTAGGTTCAACTTTGCAGACTGGACATGCAATTTGCCTCATATTTTTGGAGCAGCATTCAAAATCAAATGCTGAAAAGCTTCTATAAATTTTTGTGGGGAAAAATTTTTGCTTCGAGAAAGTCCTTTTTGAATTAGATCATCTCTCAGCACCTTATCCCGGCTCAAAAGTACCATTTTTTCTACCAAATCATTTAAATCCCCGGTTTTGAAAACTAAACCTGAATTCCCACCTACCTCAACTAAAGCAGGTTGATCTGAGTGAATTACAGGCAATCCCAACCCCATCGCTTCAAGGATTGGAATTCCAAAACCTTCATTTTCAGAAGGAAAAACGTAAGCAAAAGCGTTTTCATAAAAGCTCCTGATCTGTGCATCAGAAACATAACCTGGAAGGATTACTTTTTCTTCCAATCCTTTTTCAGATACCAACTTTTGAATCAAAGGGAAATCATTCATCTGAGCACTTTGTCCCTGACCTCCCGCCAAAACTAATTTGAATTCCTTGTTATGCTTATACAGAAACTGTTCAAAAGCTTCCAGAAGCAAAGGCAGGTTCTTTCTTTTATCAAAAGTGCCAATATGAAGAAAATAGGGAAATCGATCTAATTGGTTGTCTTCAATCAAACTTGAATCTCGCTTTTCAGATAAATTCTTTGGGGCTTGGTATACGACCTCAATCGGCAAATTATTTCCTAGATGCTCTTTTAAGGCGTTTTTAGAATAATTGGTGGTCGTAATGATTTTAGTGTCATTCTTCAGTCCTTTTGAAATCAATCTCAAAAAATATCTTCTCCACCATAAAGGGTAATTTTGGGGCATTTGCCAGAAAAAAGCATCATGGATTACTGTCATTCTTTGGCAGGGAAGTGATGCGGCTGGTGAAACAAAATCCAAACAAATCAAAAGATCCGGTTTATGCTTTTTGACTAAATCAGGCAATTGAAATTCCTTCCAGCGAAAATAATCCAAATGGTAATTAAGCCTTTGAATCTTTGATGAAAGATTTTTAAATGTCTGGTCTTTTGACTGCTTTTCTGGATCATGAGAAAAAATCCATTCAATATCAGGATGTGGATATGTCTTGGCTGCTTTCGTCAGCTCCATCATATAGGTTTTAATGCCCGTGGTCGCCACATTGAGATATTGAAGATCAAGTAGGACTTTCATCATGTTATTTTAAACTTATATTTTGGAAGATTTACTA
>NZ_JAHEBC010000155.1 GCF_024642405.1 Algoriphagus sp.
TAAGAATATTGCCTTAAGGACTCACGGCCTGGCAAAGTTGACAGCAAATAGCTTAAAGGAGCTAGGATTTGAAGTAAGTGAAGGTGAGTTTTTTGATACTATTAAAGTTACATTAAGTTCCCATGATCAAGCACATTTTTCAGCAATGGCTGTGGGAGCTGGGATGAATTTTAGGTATGCAAAAGATGTGGTATTTATAGCGTTTGATGAGACAAAATCTCTTCAGGATGCTCAAGAAATTATTAATGTTTTTGCTACAGCAGCGGGAAAAGACCCCGTTTCTTTGAAAGGTAAAGTAGACAATTTGGAACTTACATTACCGGAATCCTTAGAAAGAAAATCCCAATACTTGACTCATCCAGTCTTCAATAGCTTCCATTCAGAGCATGAAATGCTTCGATATATTAAAAAATTGGAGAGTAAGGATTTATCCCTGGTACATTCAATGATTTCATTGGGCTCTTGTACCATGAAATTAAATGCAACAGCTGAAATGATCCCCGTCACTTGGCCTGAATTTGGTCAAATGCATCCTTTTTCACCAATGGATCAGACGGCTGGATATCAGGAATTGTTTGCAAATCTTGAGAGGTGGTTATCTGAGATTACTGGATTTGCAGGAACTTCATTGCAGCCAAATTCAGGAGCTCAAGGAGAATTTGCTGGATTGATGGTGATTAGAGCCTATCATCAAGATAGAGGAGAATCACATAGAAATATAGCTTTGATTCCGACATCAGCCCACGGAACCAACCCGGCTTCTGCTGTAATGGCAGGTATGAAAGTGGTGTTGGTAAAATGTGATGAAAAAGGAAATATTGATCTTGAAGATCTAAAAGCTAAGGCTTCTGCCCACGCAAATGATCTAGCAAGTTTGATGGTGACTTATCCATCTACTCATGGTGTTTTTGAAGAAGCTATCAAAGAAATTTGTGATACGATCCACCAATATGGAGGTCTTGTTTACATGGATGGAGCAAATATGAATGCTCAAGTTGGATTAACGAGTCCAGGAAATATCGGAGCGGATGTTTGCCACTTAAATTTACATAAGACTTTCTGTATTCCTCACGGTGGAGGAGGACCTGGTATGGGGCCAATATGTGTAGCTAGTCACTTGGTTCCATTCCTTCCTGGCAATCCTTTGGTGAAGACTGGTGGAGAAAATTCAGTTTCTTCTATTTCTGCCGCGCCTTATGGAAGTGCCAGTATTTTACCTATTTCTTATGCTTATATCGCTATGATGGGTGGAGATGGATTGACCAATGCGACAAAAATGGCAATTTTAAATGCGAATTACATCAAAGAGAGATTGAGTGGCCATTATCCTATTCTCTATACTGGTACAAAGGGAAGAGCAGCCCATGAGATGATTGTGGATTGCCGAGGTTTTAAAGAAGTGGGAGTAGAAGTTGAAGATATTGCAAAGCGATTGATGGATTACGGTTTTCATGCACCTACAGTTTCTTTCCCAGTTGCTGGAACATTGATGATCGAACCAACTGAATCAGAGACAAAATCGGAATTGGATAAATTCTGCGATGCTTTGATTTCAATTAGAGCTGAGATCAAGGAGATTGAAGATGGAAATGCTGATAAAGTGAATAATGTATTGAAAAATGCTCCGCATACGGCAACAATGGTCCTCACAGGTGAGTGGGACTTACCATATTCCAGAGAAAAGGCCGTTTTCCCAAATGCAAATGTGAAAGAGAATAAGTTCTGGCCGACTGTTAGAAGAATTGATTCTGCTTATGGAGACAGAAATTTGATTTGTAGCTGTATTCCAGTGGAGGAATATGCAGAAGAGACTACTACGGTTTAATTATTCTATTCATTAAAAAATATAAAGGCAGCCATTTGGCTGCCTTTTTTGTTTCTGACTCTTAATTTAAACATTTACATGCCTTTCCGCATGGTAAGATGATCTTACCAAGGGACCCGATTCTACATATTTTAAACCTCTCTTCAACCCTTCTTCTCTATACATAGCAAATATGTCTGGGTGTATAAATTCAGCTACTTCAATGTGCATTTTTGTTGGTTGAAGGTATTGTCCTAAAGTAAGAATATCACAGCCATGTGCTACTAAATCATCCATAGCTTTAAATACTTCTTCTTTGGTTTCTCCCAAGCCAAGCATAATACCGGTTTTGGTTCGCTTGCCATATTCTTTAGTCAGCTTAATCTGTTCTAAAGAACGATCATATTTTGCCTGAGGTCTGACTCTTCTGTATAAGCTGCCTACAGTCTCCATGTTATGTGATACTACCTCTTGACCTCCATCAATCATTCTATATAGAGCATCCCAATTTGATTTCACGTCTGGAATCAAAGTTTCAATTGTAGTGGAAGGAGAAAGCTTTTTTGTTTCTACAACTGTTTGATACCAGATTTCTGCGCCTTTATCTTTCAACTCATCTCTATTCACAGAGGTTAGAACAGCATGTTTTACTCCCATTAATTTTATAGCTTCTGCTACTCTTCTAGGCTCATCTGTATCGTACTCTGGTGGCCTTCCTGTTGCAACTGCACAGAAAGAGCAAGACCTTGTGCAAACATTTCCAAGAATCATAAAAGTTGCCGTACCAGCTCCCCAGCATTCTCCCATGTTTGGGCAATTGCCACTTTCACAAATGGTATGAAGTTTATGCTCGTCTACCAATTTTCGGACTTTGGCGTATTCTTTCCCAATAGGAAGTTTTACTCTTAACCAATCTGGTTTTTTTCTTCGAGTTGCCTCCTCGGAAATGACAGGTAATTCAATCATAAATTGTGATTTTTTGCAAATTTAAAGCAGGAGGTCCTTAAAACCCAATTTCTATTACTTCCTGAATCCGTAATAGAAAGTAAAATAAACAGATTGGAAGATTTGCTTATTTTCTGCTGTTGGAATTAATGGTATTTCTTTGGTAAAACCTTCAAGCATGTATCCAAGTTCCAATCCTGTTACGTTACTTCTAAAAACACCGAATTCAAAGTTTAAAGCGGCTTTTACGTTTGCTCCTATGGCTAGTTCAGATTGGCCAATACCTTGAAATAATCTTCCTGTACCCAAGATATTGAATCTACTTTGGTGAATTTCAGGATCATATTGCTCAGAAACTGTTTCAACTCTATTAAGAGCATATTCAATATAATATGGAGCGATTAAGCCAAGTGATGGACCAACTGCAGCTAATGCAGAAACTTGTACACCTTGGTTCGGAGCTTTTTTAAACAAAACTATCTCTCTACCATATTGGGGCCTTATGGAATATAGATAATTTGACTTTCCAAAAATGTAGCTATTTCCAAGGACAGTGTTATACCGAACCTCTTTTGGGTTTTTTACATTAGAAAATTCTACGGCCCAAAAGCTAAATTGATCATCAGTTATTCGGGTTCCTACTTTGAAAACGAATCCTCCAATGAGCCCACCATTGGTGTTTTTATTTGCTCCAAAGAGGTATTCCTTATCATATTCATAATTGCCAATATCATCTCTTTGAGCGAAAGAATCTATCGCAAAAAGAATGATAAATAGTGGAAGAAGTAATTTCAGCTTTGTCATTCGAAAAGGTCGAAAATATTGTCCTATTTTGTGGATACAATTATTTAAACTGATTTTAAAAGTAAGGGTTTATGCCAACTATAAAAAGTTCGTATTTAGGAAATTTGAGAACTGTGTCAGAACATATTCAATCTGGCACTACAATTTTAACAGATGCTCCGATAGATAATAATGGAAAAGGAGAGAAATTTTCTCCTACAGACCTGGTTTCTAGTGCTTTGGGAAGTTGTATGGTCACAATTATGGGGATAGTTGCTGAAAGAGAGAATTTGGAATTGAATGGAATTACTTGGGAAGTGACGAAAATTATGCAATCTTCCCCCAGAAAGATTCAAGAAATAATTATCAATTTTCATTGGGACAATCCAGTAGAAGATTCAAAAATTCTGAAAAAGTTAAAAAATGCGGCACGAACATGTCCAGTTGCATTAAGTTTGGATCCAGCTATCAAGCAGACGATCAATTTTAACTTCTAAATTTTCCTAGAAAACCACAGAAAAAAACCCAAATCCTATGTGCTATTTATTTGAAAATTTTAAAGGTTGGAAATCCTATTGTGAAGAAAATAAAGTCTCATTACCGGATTCAGTGATTGAATATGAAGTAGAGCAAAAAAATGCCGAATCAAGCCAGATTAAAGTTGGGATTTTAAATGCTTTTCAGGTCATGAAAGATGCTGTAAAGACTGGACTCGAAGAAGAAATGACTTCCAGGTCTGGGATGATAAATAATGGAGCAAAAAAAGTTTTTAATCACCCATTAGCTGTTTTATCCCCCGAATTTCAAAAACTTATAGCAAGGGCTTTAGCAGCAAAAGAAGTCAATTCTTGTATGGGAAGGGTAGTTGCTGCTCCAACTGCAGGTGCTTCCGGGATTTTACCAGGAACTCTGGTTACTCTTCAGGAAATTCATGGTATTTCGGATGAAAAAATTGTTGAAGGCCTTTTAGTTGGTGCAGGTATAGCATTAATTATTGAAGAAAAAGCAAGCTTAGCGGGAGCGGTAGGCGGTTGCCAAGCGGAAACTGGATCTGCCGCAGCAATGGCTTCTGGTGCAATGGTGTATTGCTTGGGCGGAAATACCGATCAGGTTTTTAATGCAGTAGCAATAACGATTCAATGTATGCTTGGCTTGGTTTGTGATCCCGTGGCTGGCTTGGTAGAAGTTCCATGCGTAGTAAGGAATGCTAGCGCGGCTTCTATTGCGTTCAGTTCTACTCAAATTGCAATTTCTGACGTTAGTTCTGTGATTCCGGTTGATGAATGTATTGAAGCGATGGGAGAAATTGGAGCTTCAATGGAAAGTAGGTATAAAGAAACAGCGATGGGTGGTTTGGCGGCTACCTTAACTGGACAAGAGATTTCAAAACGCGTTTTGATTCAGGATATTGAAATTCTTCCCGACGAAGAATCACATTAGTAAGTTTTGAAAAAAAGGAATTTTAAGAATTCGGTCTATTGTAAGACAAAATAGAGTGGCCCAAAAAAAACTACTTAAGAGCATATTGAAATAGATATGCTTTTTTTTTGCTCCAAAAGACACCATGATCAAGGTTCCTCCTATTGGAGTTAGAATTAATGGTGTAATAATAGCAATACCAATTTCTCCGTATTTTTTCCATATTTTCACCAAGGTTCTATTCTTTTTCGAAAAAATAGGTTTCTTTTTATTGAATCTCAATTTCAGGTAATTTTTAAATTTTGAACCAATTAAAGTAAATAAAAAAACGCTAGTCATCATTCCAGCTACAGTCACTAAAATGGATCCTATTACTCCATATCCCGCGGCAGACCCTAAAACCGGACCTGCAATAAATTTGAATAAACTCAAAAAATATATTCCTAGAAATTTAAGGAGCGATTGAATCATAACAAGAAATACATATAAGCCCCATATCCTAAAAACAAGATCATTCCTTCGAAAAAGGAAATACGCATTTTAGTTCTGATCAAAGGAAATAGAATCAAAGTAAATCCAATCATCCAGAGGTAGTCTGAATTCAAGAATTCTCCTGAAACATCGATAGGTTTTATGATTGCTGTTATTCCTATTATAGAAAGAATATTCATGATATTACTGCCAAGAATATTTCCTATAGCCATGTCGGTTTTTTTTGCCAATGCAGCCATAATAGAAGTTATTAATTCTGGGAGACTTGTCCCTATTGCAATAATGGTAACACCTATTATTCTTTCAGAGACCCCAAATTCTCTTGAGATTTTGATGGCATTATTTACTAATAATTCTGATCCAAAATATAAGCCAACTATTCCTCCAAGGAATAATGAAATCGCTACGACCCAACTATAACCCTTCACTTGTTCTACCTCCTCAGTGACTTCTGTGTTGTCAATTAATCCGCCTTCATCTGTATTTCTAAATAGGTAAATATTGAAACCTATGAAAAGTGAGAACAGAAATACTCCCTCCCAAAATCCAATAATGCCATTATAACTTAATGCATAGAAGAGTAAAGTGACTATTGCTGTGATTAAATAATCAAACCGGAGAGTGCTTTTACGGATTAAAATGGGGTAAAATAAGCCACTTAGTCCTAATACCATTCCAATATTGGCAATATTTGATCCAACTACATTTCCTATCGAAATATCACTATTCCCTTTTAATGCAGCATTCACACTCACTAAAAGCTCAGGTGCGGAAGTGCCGAAAGCTACAATTGTGAGTCCTATTAAACCGGCACTCATTCCTAGCTTTACTGCAATAGCAGATGCTCCATCTACTAATATTTTTCCTCCATATAATAAGATAACTAGGCCTAAACCCAATAGAATGTAATCCATCATGATTATTAAAGTTTAGGTCCAAATGAAAGATCTCCAGCGTCACCAAGCCCTGGAACGATGTAAGATAAATGGTTTAATTTTTCATCTAGTGTCCCTAACCAAAAAGTAAAAGGTATGTTTTTTAGATTTTTTTGAATGTATTCGATTCCCTCTGGTGCGGCAAAAGCAGCAGCAATGTAAATTCTATTTGGTTTCCCGTGGGCTAAAATAGCATTGATTGTTTTTATGATAGATTTGCCTGTTGCGAGCATTGGATCTGCAATGATGACATCTTTTCCTTCGAGAGATGGGCTAGCATGATATCCTAAATTCACTTTGATATTTCCATCAATATTTTCTTCCCGAAAAGCTCCAATAAATCCACTTTCTGCTTGATCTAGGATATTTAAGAATCCTTGATAAAAAGGTAAAGAAGCTCTTAAAATCGAAATTATTACAGGTTTTGAGGTAATTATTTTAGTGGAGGCAATTGCCAGCGGAGTTTCTACTTTGACCTCTTTATATTCAAAAGATTTAGAAATTTCATAAGCTAGAATCTCACCTAATCTTTCAAGGTTTTTTCTAAAACGCATACGATCCTGCTGAATTTTTTTATCTCTCAATTCTAAAATGAATTGATTCGCAACCGAAGGAGTGTTGGAAAGAATAAACATGTCACGAAGATAAAATAAAACCCGGCTCTTTTGAAACCGGGTTTGATCAAGATTAAATTCTTATTTTATTTCAAAGCTAGTGCGCCTTGCTAATTGTCTTGCATCTGCTGAGGATTTGTCAACACTTGTGTCTTCTCCATAACCTTTATATGATATCCTTGCGGAATCAATTCCAGATGAAATAATTATAGTATAAACTGCCTTTGCTCTTCTTTCAGATAATTTGATATTATAATCATCTGATCCAAGTTCATCTGCATAACCTTTTACTTCCAAAGATACCCCTGGGTTTCTCTTTAAAAAGTTTGCAATATAATGCGCAGAAGATATTGAATAAGAAAGAGGATTATCACTGTCAAATGCGAAATAGACATTAACATAACCTTCATTGATAGCCTTTTTTAAGAAATCAACTTCTTCTTTAATTTCTTGAATCGGACATCCATTTGTTGAAGCTGGACCTGGAATAAATGGACATTTATCTATGTGATCAGGCGTTCCATCATTATCAGAATCTAAAGTAACACCTTGCGTGTTTACTCTTGCACCCACAGGAGTATTTGGCTCTTTATCTAAATAATCAGGAATGCCATCACCATCTGAGTCTTTCAACATGTCCTTTATTCCACTTATCTGGGAGGCTAATTCTGCTTTAGTAGCATATTTATCAGTAGCAATATACCAATCTGCATGCTCGTCAGAGGAACCTAAATAAAAGCTAAGACCTACCGTTGCAGTCCACCATGTACCAGGAGCATGGACATATGGGTTTTGTGTAGGGTCTGTGGGTTGTACATCTGAATTGAAGGTATTACCATCAAATGTGTAAGTTTGTCTTCCGTTGTATATCATAGAAAGATCACTGGTTAATGCAACTCTCGTCCCTAGCTTAAATTGACCTGTTAATCCTGAAATAATATTATAATGGTAATCTGGAGCCGTGTTTAAAATAGTTTCTTCAAAACTCATTCTTCCAAATCCTCCACCAAAATGGCCAAGAAGACCTATTTTTCTTGAAAAAGATTCAAAATTCATCACTCTTCCCAGATTAATAACCCCTTGAATATTGGCTCTCAAATAATTGGTTTTAAATTCTGGACTTTCTCCTTTGACCTCAGAAAAAGAGCCAAATCCACCGTCTGCCTTTAAACCAAATTTCTCATTAAACATATATCTAACTCCCAAATCCAGATGTCCTATATTCAAACTAGGACTTAGATATCCAGGCGTTAATGGAGCCATTGCTTTATTAAAACCAAAATTGGTTTCAAGAGACCATTTATTGAATTCTGATTGAGAAAAAACAGAAAATCCAATGCTGAACAACAGTATTGCTAAAATGAGCTTTTTCATTAAATGTGAATTAAGTATGAGGGGTCAAAAGTAGAAAAAATATAACAACTATTCTGAGAAAATTAGGACATAAAAAAAGCCCGGATTAACCGGGCTCTTAATTAATTATATTTTTTAAGCTTATTTCACTTCGAAACTAGCTCTTCTTGCCATTTGTCTGGCATCAGCAGAAGACTTGTCTACGCTAGTATCTTCACCGTAACCTTTATAAGAAAGTCTAGATGCATCAACACCGGAAGAAATTAATAAGTCATAAACTGCTTTAGCTCTTCTTTCAGAAAGCTTCATGTTGTAATCTTCAGGACCTAATTCATCGGCATATCCCTTAATTTCTACACTTACTCCAGGATTTTTCTTCATGAAGTTTGCAACATAACTAGCTGCGCTAGTAGAATATCCAAGCGGCTTAGAGCTATCGAATGCATAATATACGTTGATGTAACCATCGTT
>NZ_JAHEBC010000484.1:0-1497 GCF_024642405.1 Algoriphagus sp.
TGGATGTTCCAATATATCTGCTTGGCTCAAGTATGAGCAGTGCTGTATTGGCTTCGGAAAAAGGTTTTCCGTATGCCTTTGCAAGTCATTTTGCACCAGGTTATTTGATTTCAGCTTCTAAATATTACCGTGAAAATTTCCAGCCTTCTGAAAACTTGCAAACTCCTTACTTCATTTCCTGTGTGAATGTAATAGCAGCTGACACTGACGAGGAAGCTCATTACTTGGCTACCTCATTTTACCAAACAGCTTTGGGAATCATTCGTGGCAAATCCTATCCGATGAAAAAGCCTGTGGAAAGTATGGAAGGTATCTGGACTGAACCGGAAGCTGCCGCCATCCAAAACATGATGGCTTGTACTTTTATAGGCACAAAAGAAAGTCTAAAACCTCAATTTGAAAGCTTCTTCAGCCAGGTAGAAGTCGATGAACTGATGGTTTCTACGAATATTTATGAAGTGGAAAAGAGACACCGCTCCCTGGAAATTACTTCGGAGCTTCTTGCATAAATCAAAAATCCCCGGGCTTTGATATTACGGGGATTTTCAAATTAATTACCAAACTGTTTTTTCAACGCTGCCAATTTCTCTGCCATCGATCCTTCCGATTCTTTAGCTTGGGGTTTTCCTTTTGGTCTTTTATCAGCTGTTCGGGATTTAGAATCTCGAACTCGCTCAGCAAAAGGATCTGCCTTCATACTTAACCCAATTCTCTTTCGAGGAATGTCAATCTCCATCACTGTCACCTGTACTTTTTGATTCACGGTAACGATCTCATTCGGATCTTTCACAAATCGATCTGCCAGATGACTCAAATGCACCAAACCATCCTGGTGAACTCCCACATCTACAAATGCACCGAAAGCCGTAATATTCGTCACTACTCCCGGAAGCTTCATTCCCACTTTCAGATCTGACATGCTATTTACACTTTCCTCGAAAGCAAAAACCTCAAAAGTCTCTCTTGGATCTCTTCCCGGCTTTGCAAGTTCCTCCAAAATATCTTGTAAAGTAGGCAATCCCACGGTTTCAGAAACGTAGTTTTTCAAAATGATTTTGGATCTCAACTCCTCTGAACTCATCAAATCAGAAACTGAAGCATTGACGTCTTTAGCCATTTTCTCTACTAATTCATATCGTTCCGGGTGAACTGCCGAGCTATCCAAAGGATGCTTAGATTGAGAGATTCTCAAGAAACCAGCTGCCTGTTCAAATGCTTTATCGCCCAATCTTGGTACTTTTTTCAATTGAGATCGACTCTTAAACGGACCGTTTTCATTTCTGAATTCAATAATATTTTGGGCTAAAACTGGCCCCAAACCTGATACATAAGTCAGTAATTGCTTGGATGCTAGATTCACCTCCACCCCTACACCATTAACCGCAGACATTACGGTATCATCCAGTGCATTCTTTAAGGCATTCTGATCCACGTCATGCTGGTATTGACCAACCCCGATGGACTTAGGATCTATTTTAACAAGTTCCGCTAGTGGGT
>NZ_JAHEBC010000484.1:1507-2410 GCF_024642405.1 Algoriphagus sp.
TGGGTCCATTAATCGCCGACCGATAGAAACAGCTCCTCTCACTGTCAAGTCCAAATCAGGAAATTCTTCTCTGGCCACATCGGAAGCGGAATAAATAGAGGCCCCAGATTCATTCACCATCGTCACAATAACAGATTTTGGTAGGCCTAATGATTTTACAAAAGTTTCGGTTTCTCTTCCTGCAGTTCCATTTCCGATAGCAATAGCTTGAATGGAATATTTTTCAACCAATCCTTTGATACTCATTCCCGCTTCAGCAGTTCTTTTTTGTGGTTCATGAGGATAAATCGCCTCATAGTGTAAAAACTGACCTTGTGGTCCTAAGCATACCAATTTACATCCTGTCCTAAATCCGGGATCTATTGCCATGACAGATTTTTGTCCTAATGGTGCTCCCAATAAGAGTTGTTTTAGGTTTTCTGTAAAGACTTTGATGGCTTCCTCATCCGCCTTCTTTTTGGTTAAAAGACGTACTTCTGTTTCCATACTTGGCTTCAGAAGCCTTTTGTAACAGTCCTTAATTGCCAACTTCACTTGATCTACTGAGGAGTTTGCTTCATCAGCAATCACCGTTTTTTCCATTTGATATAAAGCTGATACTTCATCAGGCACAGAGTCTAGCATCAAAAAAAGCTCCTTCTCACCTCTCCTCATCGCCAAAACCCGATGTGAAGGAGCAGTTTTTATAGGTTCTGACCAATCAAAATAATCCTTGTATTTAATCGCTTCATTTTCTTTTCCAGGAATTACTTTAGAAGAAAACACGCCTTGTTCCAAGAAAAGCTTTCTCATTTTTTGCCGCAATTCAGCATTTTCATTGATCCATTCTGCGATGATATCACGGGCTCCCTGAAGTGTATCTTCAATTGAAGTCACCTCTTTTTCAGAATCAATGAATTTTTC
>NZ_JAHEBC010000485.1 GCF_024642405.1 Algoriphagus sp.
TCCTTCATACATCTCTCAAGAATAAAACATTAAGCAGCATTACCCAGGCAGGTTTAGTGAATAACTTAAACGATGGGATGATTTGGGGACTTTTGCCAATATTACTTTTGAGTAATGGTTTTGAATTGAAAGAGATTGGAATAATCGCAGCTAGTTATCCATTCATCTGGGGTGTTTCCCAGTTAGGTACAGGTAAAATCGCAGATCATTTCTCCAAAAAGAAATTAATATTTTCAGGCCTGTTACTACAGGGCATAGTCCTCATTTTAATCCCAGAATTTTTGAATTTCTACTCCCAGCTTTCTCTCATGTTTATGATGGGGATTGGGACTGCTTTGGTTTATCCCACATTTATGGCAGCTATTGCTGATTACACGCATCCGATTCAAAGAGCCGAAAGTATTGGCACTTTTCGGTTGTGGAGAGATTTAGGTTATGCTATAGGAGCAGTACTATCTGGGATTTTAGCTGACATTTGGGGAATCCCGACAACAATTTTATTGATAGGCATCTTGACGATTTTTTCATCATTTATAGTTCAGTTTAGAATGAAAAGTGACTAAAAATCAGACAAAATTTCATAACAGTTAATCAAAATTCTATAACAAGTCTTCTATCATTTATTCCGAATTTTGTAATGTCAATCAATCATTATTTGCTATGAACGCGATAGAAGATTCCAAGATCACAAAGAAGAGTACTTTCCCGGTTACTGGTATGACTTGTGCAGCTTGTGCCAATAGTGTTGAAACCATTTTAACCTACACGGAAGGTGTCAAATCAGCCTCTGTTAATTTTGCTTCCAACTCTGTCCTAGTAGAATATGATTCAAATCAAATCCAACCAGAAGAACTCAATGAAGCCCTAAAAGCTATCGGATATGGCTTAATCATTACAGAAGGAAACTCAGAAGAAGCAGGAGAAAAAGCTCAAAAAGACTACTATAACGAAGTAAAAAGCCATACCATTGGAGCTGCCATTTTAACATTACCTATTTTCATATTGGGAATGTTTTTCATGCAATGGGAACCCGGGAAATGGATTTCATTGATTCTAAGTATTCCTGTACTTTTCTTTTTTGGTCGTCACTTCTTTGTTAATGCCTGGAAAAAAGCAAAACATGGAAAAGCAAACATGGATACACTTGTTGCACTGAGCACTGGTATCGCCTTTATTTTCAGTCTTTTGAATACCCTTTTTCCTGAGTTTTGGATTAGTCGAGGCATTACTCCTCATGTGTATTATGAGGCAGCTACGGTGATTATCACTTTTATCAGTTTTGGGAAACTGTTAGAAGAAAAAGCCAAATCCAATACCACTACTGCACTAAAAAAGTTGATGGGACTTCAACCCAAATCCTTGAAAGCAATCATTTCTGGAGTAGAAAAGGAAATTCCCATTTCTGAAGTTCAAAAGGGCTACGAAATTATTGTTAGGCCTGGAGAGAAAATACCAGTTGATGGGAAGGTGATTTCAGGAAATTCATTTGTAGATGAAAGTATGATCAGCGGAGAACCTATCCCGGTTGAAAAGAAAGAGAAGGAAAAAGTATTTGCCGGGACGGTCAATCAAAAAGGGAGCTTTCATTTTATAGCTGAAAAAGTAGGAAGAGAAACGCTACTTTCTCAGATCATCAAACGTGTACAAGAAGCACAAGGAAGTAAAGCCCCAGTTCAAAAATTAGCAGATAAGATTGCCGGTATTTTTGTCCCCACGGTTATTATTATCTCGATAATAACTTTTATTTCATGGATGATTTGGGGAGGCGAAGACGCCTTTACGCATGCCTTATTAACATCTGTAGCAGTATTGGTTATCGCCTGTCCCTGTGCCCTTGGTTTGGCAACTCCAACAGCCATTATGGTGGGAGTAGGCAAAGGGGCGGAAAATAACATTTTGATCAAGGATGCTGAGAGCTTAGAATTGGCTCATAAAGTTAACGCCATCGTATTGGATAAAACTGGAACAATCACAGCTGGCAAACCAACAGTTTCTGATCAAAAATGGCTTTCTAAATCCATTCAAGAAGAATTCAGCCCGATTTTATTTGCAATTGAATCTAGTTCAGAACATCCCTTGGCAGAAGCAGTTTCAAAAAAGTTGGGTGAGAATCATATCAAATCTAGCCTTGTCAATAATTTTCAAAGTATCACTGGAAAAGGGGCAAAAGCCACTAGTGAATCTGGAGAAGAATATTTCGTAGGAAATCAAAAACTAATTGAATCCAATAGAATCACTATTTCAAAAGACTTCCAAAAAATTGCCGATCAATGGAAATCTGAAGCAAAAACGGTGATTTTCTTTGCCAATGAAAAAGAATTATTGGCAATTTTATCCATTTCTGATGAGATCAAGCCCAGTTCTAAAAATGCAATTTCCAGACTTAAATACCAGAATATCGAAGTCTAT
>NZ_JAHEBC010000156.1 GCF_024642405.1 Algoriphagus sp.
TCTATGAAGCTTTAAGTGGCGAATAACGGTCCGCGATAGTTATCGGGACGAACCGTTGACTCTTTAGGATCAGGAAGGAATTTTTAGAACCAAAAAAGCCTCATATTTCTATGAAGCTTTAAGTGGAGAATAACGGTCCGCGATAGTCATCGGGACGAACCGTTGACTCTTTAGGATCAGGAAGGAATTTTTAGAACCAAAAAAGCCTCATATTTCTATGAAGCTTTAAGTGGAGAATAACGGATTCGAACCGTTGACCTCTACACTGCCAGTGTAGCGCTCTAGCCAACTGAGCTAATCCCCCAAAAGGTTTGCAAATATAGAAAGGTCATCTTACTGTGCAAACAATTAATTAATCAGAAGAATAATTAATCCTTGTCATAATACTTCGACCTAAAGTTACTTCGTCGGTATATTCCAACTCCCCTCCAACTGGGATACCTCTTGCTATTGTACTAATCTTAATTCCTTTTTCTTTTAGTTTTTTCGCCAAGTAAAAAGAAGTGGTATCCCCTTCCATAGTAGCGCTCAAAGCCAAAATCACCTCTTGAACAGGTTCATCTTCTTTGGCGATTTTAACTCTTTCCAGCAAGGATTCAATGGTAAGCTCCTCCGGTCCAATTCCTTGGATTGGGGAAATTACTCCTCCCAGTACATGATAGGTTCCTTGAAACTGATTGGTATTTTCGATTGCTAAAACATCACGTATGTCCTCTACAACGCAAATCAAAGTTTTATCTCTTTTTGCGCTTGCACAGATAGAGCATTGCTCGGCATCTGAGATGTTGTGACAAGTTTTGCAATATTGAATCTCTTCCCTCATTCTGGTAAGTGCCAAAGTCAAAGCTTCTGTATGCACTTCATTTTGCTTCAATAAATGTAGGGCAAGTCTCAATGCAGTTTTTTTTCCGATACCAGGCAATCTGGATATCTCGGTCACTGCATCTTCAATAAGTTTGGAAGGAATATTCACTCAGGATAGATTATACAATTGCAGCTTGGATTCCGGCATCTAATATAGCTTCACACATAGGCTTAAGCTCATCCACACTTCCTTTTTTTACAGCACATTTCCCTTTAAAATGAATAATTATTGTGCACTGCTCGGCTTGTTCGGTACTGTGTTTACAAACTTTTACCAAAATATTAGCTACATGATCGAAAGTATTCACATCGTCATTGTAAACAATTAGATCTGAGGAATCTAAATCTATCGCTTCCTCCAACAATACTTCGGTCTCTTCCTGAAATTGATAGGTCATGTTCAATCGATTCATTTTGCAAAATTAATAATAATAGACAATTTAGCGGCTAATCTTAGCCTCAATTATGAATTCACAGGTAGTTCTGATCGTTATTTCCTGCTATTTTTTATTGCTTTTTCTGATTTCATGGTTTACCTCAAGAAAAGTAACTGCAGATACATTCTTTACCGGTGATCGGCAATCTCCTTGGTTTTTAGTTGCATTTGGAATGATCGGAGCTTCTCTTTCAGGAGTGACATTCATATCAGTTCCTGGAGAGGTAGGTAATTCTAACTTCTTTTACTTCGAAGTTGTTTTAGGATATACGCTTGGATATTTTACAATTGCGAAAGTATTATTGCCCTTATATTATCGTTTAAATTTGGTTTCTATCTATTCTTATTTGGAAGATAGATTTGGTTTTTGGTCTTATAAAACCGGGGCTTTTTTCTTTATTTTATCCAGAACCGTAGGTTCATCCCTTCGGGTTTTTCTAGTAGCTTCAGTCCTGCAATTGATATTATTTGATTCATTGGGGATTCCATTTTGGACTTCAGTTTTAATCACTGTAGGACTAATTTGGCTCTATACTTTTAGAGGGGGAATCAAGACTGTGGTTTGGACAGATACACTTCAAACCTTTTTTATGCTGGCAGCGGTGGTTATAAGTATTGTATTAATTGGAAATGAATTAGAACTTTCAAGCATTAGTGAGTATTTCAAGGTGGTTTCAGATGATCCCAGATCAAAAATATTTAATTGGAACTGGAAAGATGGGACTAATTTTTTCAAACAATTTATATCAGGTGCATTCATAACTATCGTGATGACAGGTTTGGATCAGGATATGATGCAGAAAAACCTAACCTGTAAAAATATTGGAGAAGCTCAGAAGAATATGTTTTGGTTTACCAGTAGCTTGGTGATCGTAAATCTTCTGTTTCTAGGTTTGGGTGTAATGCTTTATCTCTTTGCTGAAACCAAAGGTATTCCCCTTCCAACTCGAACTGATGAGTTGTTTCCAATGCTTGCTACCCAACATTTTTCAGCTTTTGCGGGAATTGTATTTGTGCTGGGAATTACTGCTGCGGCTTATTCAAGCGCTGATTCAACATTGACTGCTTTGACAACTTCGTTTTGCATAGATTTCCTCCAATTAGAGCGAAAATATCCTGTTGATCAACGCGTGAAAATCAGACAGAGAGTTCATGTAGCATTCACGTTTTTAATGTTTTTTGTCATTTTGATCTTCCATTGGCTCAATGATCAAAGTGTAATTAATACGGTATTTGTGATAGCAGGATATACTTATGGTCCTTTGCTTGGTCTTTATTCCTTCGGGCTTTTTACCAAATTGCAGGTGAAAGATAAATGGGTTCCTTACCTAGCTGTTTTGGCGCCGACAATAACTTATATTATTGCCTCTAATTCAGAAAAATTACTTTGGGGCTATAAGTTTGGGTTTGAGGCTTTAATCCTAAACGGGCTTTTGATGTTTTTAGGATTGTGGTTAGTCAGGAAAAAATAATTAAAGGGCTAGTTCAGTTTCTGGATTCCAGAATACTTGATCAAAGTTCTGTATTTGATCATCCACCACTTTCACTCCTTCTTTTTCGAGAGCTTCCTGCATCGCTGTAGGTGTTTCAAAATGATGCTTCCCAGTCAATAAACCTTGACGGTTTACAACTCTGTGTGCTGGGACTTCAGCCATGGTATGTGCTGCATTCATAGCATATCCAACCATTCTTGCCCCACTTTTTAATCCTAAATAATGGGCTATAGCCCCATAACTAGTAGCTCTTCCCTCTGGAATTTCTTTGACTACTTGATAGACCAATTCGAAATAATTAGGTTTCTCTTTCTTCATGAGATAGATTTAAAATGGACTGATTTACGATTTTCCTAAGCTTTGATTCTGATTCTTTTTCTCCGGTTTTTATTGGAAATTGAAACCGTACTAGGCTACTTTCAGATTTTCTTTCAAAAATATTAAGTTGTGCTCCTTTTAAATAAACTACTTCTGAAAATGGCTTCAGTTCTCTTTTTAGTTTTTCCTCTAATTCATTGAGTTGTAAACTGATTTCATTTTTCAATTCAAAATCAAAAATCATCTGGTGTGCATTGTTTCGAGAATAATTTACGATCTCAGTAGCTAAGACCATAGAATTGGGGACAATGATTATTTCCCCGGTTTCGCTTTTTAAGATCAGGTTGATTAAAGTAATATCCCGAATGAAGCCTGTGTTTTTTCCAATATGAATTTTATCTCCAATCTCCAATTGATCCGAGAACATAATGATCAAACCGTTAGCGATGTTTGTAATGTAATCTTTGGTCAATACAGCAATGGCCGCCGCCACAATCGTTATACTGGTCAAGAATTCCAGTGGTCGAATGCCAACAGCAAGCATCAGAGAAATGAGCAAGATGATCACATTAAGAATCCATGATATTCTATCAATTCCTATCACAAAATTAGGTTGAACTTTCTCTTCTCTGGTCTTTTTCAAGTAAAAACGTAAGGCAGCAAATCTTCCTAAGGAAATGATCAAGTTGCTACTGAGCAAGAAAACAAGGGCTCTGATCAAGTTGGTAACTTCTGGATGCGAATCCAAAAATGGGCGTAACATCGTGTCAGCCACATAGATGTAGTCCAATACTATTAAAAGCAATAGTTTAAAAGCGAAATTCCTTCTTTTAATACTTTCCTTGCTTTGTATACTGGTTTTTAAATGATACATGTCTTATTTTAAAAATTAAGGGTAATTTTAGGCATATTCAGACAGAATTTTTCATAAGTATGAGCAGAAATATAATTATTACAGGGGCCAGCGGAAATTTAGGGTCTGCTGTTGTTGAGAAATTTAAGAGAGAAGGATATCATATCATAGCTTTAACGGATCCAAAAAGAGAAGATTTCATAGAAGAGGCAGATGATAGTTATGAAGTGGACGTAACAGATGAAGGCCAAGTTGTTTCATTTGTAAAAGAATTTCAACTTCAATATGGTGAGCTGGATGCATTAGCTTTGTTAGTTGGGGGATATGGAAGTGGAGGGTTTGAAAAGACGAGCCAAGCTGATATCCAGAAAATGTTTCATCTAAACTTTTTCAGCGCATATCATTTGGTAAGAGGATTTTTGCCAATTATGAAAAAACAACAAAAGGGCACATTTCTCTTTGTTGGTGCTAGACCCGCGTTGGAATTGTCAGGAGCAAAAGATTCGCTGGCCTATTCGCTCAGCAAAAGACTGGTTATTACATTAACTGAGATTCTTGGAGAGGAAATCAAAGATTCTCCGATTCGTTCCCATGTGTTTGTTCCGAGTATTATCGACACCCCACCCAATAGAGAGTCTATGCCAGATGCTGATTTTTCAAAGTGGGTGAGCCCAGTAGAAATAGCAGAGGCCATGCACTATGCAGTGAACACACCAGCCCTTCGAAATATGACTTTTAAATTATACGGAGAAGTTTAAATCTAAACCTATGAATGCTAAATTAGTCCTTTCTTTTTTACTTGTTTTTAGCCTAGTTGTTTCGGCCAATGCCCAGTCGGAAAGAGATGCAGTCAAGGCTGTGATAGATTCGTTATTTGATGGAATGCGTGCAAAAGATTCAGATCAAATATTAAGCGCATTTTCTGAGAATGCGATCATGCAAACAATCCAGAATAAACCAGAGGGGACAATTATTGCTAGTAATTCTGTTTCAGATTTCGCGAAAAATATTGGCTCTATTCCTGCGGATAGACAATTGGATGAGCGTCTTACAGATTATGTGATAAATATTGATGCAAATATGGCGACAGCGTGGACGCCATATCAGTTTTTCGTGAATGAAAAATTCAGTCATTGTGGAGTGAATTCGTTCCAATTAGTCAAAATTGATAATGCGTGGAAAATCGTTTATATCATTGATACAAGGCGAACAGAAGCATGTGTTGAATAGATGAATAATTTTAAATCTCAGGTCTTCCAAGCTGCATTCGATCTGCTGGAAGAAAAGAATAAGCTTCTCTCTTCTGAGTTAAAGTCATTAGAGCATAGTATTAATGAAGATACTAAAAGTTCTGCGGGAGATAAATACGAAACGGGTCGGGAAATGATTCGGCAGGAAATCGGGAAAGTCGAAAATCAATTCCAACAGAACAAAGTGTTTACCATGGAAATGAAACATCTCATGGATTCCCAAAAATCTAGTTTAAAAATCACAGAAGGTAGCCTGGTTCGTTTTGGCGAGGATTGGCTTTTTATTTCTGTAAGTATCGGCCAGATTATAGTGGGTGGTGAGAAAGTCTTTTTATTGAGCAAAAATTCACCTTTGGGACAAGAACTTATGGGAAAAGAAAAAGGGGGACAGGTTTCCTTTAGGGGGAAATCTAAAATAATCAAAGAACTTCTATAGGCATTTAATTTTTTGGAGTGAAACTCATTAATTCTCCAGATTCACCCAATAATTTAATTTCGGTGTCTGAGCTTTTGAATTTTACCACCTTTCCTAATGCTGTTATAAAAGACGATTCTCCATTACCAGGACAAGCTTTTCTGGTCATCGCACCAGGATCAAGTTTTAATTTTTTTCCTTCCAAACTGTAAATTCCTGAAAAATCATTGCAACCGCTGAAACCTGTTAATTTTCCCGCCTCAGAAAATTCAAGGGTAGGAACTCCTGAGGGAAAACTCTCTTGTAGGGAGCTAATGTCGTTCATTGAATTAAGTTCCCAGGTTTTGTTTTCCAGAAGACCCATAGCAGTTTTTTGAACCGGTTTACATTCAACCAGCAAAAAAGCCAAAAGAATAATGGAAATGGATTTAAAAACTTTCATAATATCCTGCATTTAATGGAATAACAATTTATGAAATTCATTGACCAAATTCTCTTTTGAGTTTCAATAATTAATCAATGTTTAAGGTCAGTTAAATCGAAAAAAGCCTGATTTATTGCTTAATTTTTAAAGAAAGTACATCTTTTTTGAAAAACTATAAAGGAATGTTTGGCATATCAAATTTTTGGGCTTAAGATTGTCATGTCAATTCTTCGGATATGGTATTAGCAGCAAATAGTTCGTTTACAGAAACACCATTTATTTTTCATGGTTTAGTTGCGCGTACATCTTTTTTTATGTCTACCGGAAATTGTACCTCGATGACGGGTGATCCCGTTTTAAATTAATAGTACCCGCCCTCTTGGCCATTTTGGTCCTCCTAAGTTATAACTCATTACAAGATTATTTATGAAAGTCATCAAGTTTGGTGGTTCATCCGTAGCGAACCCAGAAAACATCAAAAAAGTATTTTCCATTATTCAGGAAAAACTTAAAAAGCATGAAATAGCCATCGTTTTTTCTGCATTTGGTGGAGTCACGGAGAGCTTACTTAAGATCTCACAACTTGCAAAAGACGGTGATCCTGCCTATAGAGATTTACTTCAAAGCCTTGAAGAAAAGCATCTGGATATGGTGAGACAGTTAATTTCTGTTCAAAACCAATCTACAGTCATGACTTATGTGAAAGTTCGATTTAAGGAATTGGAGGATTTATTCCACGGGATTTTTCTGATCAAAGAAAATTCTCCTAGGACTTTGGATTATGTAGCAAGCTTTGGGGAAAGACTGTCTGCATTTATTTTATCTGAATCTTTGGCAGGGAAAGGATTGAAAACTCAATTTTTAGATGCAAGAGATGTGATCAAGACGAATGATAGGTTTGGTCAAGCACGTGTTGATTTTCAAGCTACTAATGCATTGATAAGAAGTTATTTCGGAAAAAATGACGGAATCAAAGTCATTACGGGTTTTATTGCCTCCACTTCCAAAGGGGAAACTACCACCTTGGGAAGATCAGGATCTGATTATACGGCATCTATTTTTGCTGGTGCTCTAGAAGCAGAAGATTTGGAAATTTGGACTGACGTTTCAGGGGTTTTAACCTCTGATCCTAGATTGGTTTATACTGCTTTCACTGTACCTCAATTGAGCTATAATGAAGCAATGGAATTGTCTCATTTTGGAGCGAAGGTGATTTTTCCTGCAACTATGCAGCCTGCAATGAAGCGGAATATTCCGATTTATATCAAAAACACTTTTGAACCTGAAAATCCTGGAACAAAAATCAATAGTGAGGTCACGAAGGAGGCTTTAATCAAGGGAATTAGTTCGATGTCCAATATTTCGATAGTGACCGTCCAAGGCGCAGGGTTAATTGAGTCAGTTTCTGGTACAAGTCGGGTTTTTAAAGCATTGGCAGATGCAGAAGTAAACATTGTTTTAATTTCTCAAGCCTCCTCAGAGCATAGTATTTGTTTGGCGATAAAAACCGATGAGGCTTATCTAGCAAAAGAAGCAGTGGAAAAAGAATTTCACTACGAGATAAAATCGGGTGAAATGGATGAAGTGAATTTACTTCATGGCTTTTCTACGGTAGCGGTAGTTGGAGAAAATATGAAGCATAACCCCGGTGCTTCAGGAAGAATGTTTAGAGCCTTAGGAAGAAATAACATCAATGTTGCTGCAATTGCTCAAGGGAGCTCGGAATTGAATATTTCTGCTGTAATCCCCCAGATCGACCTACAAAAAGCATTAAATGCACTCCATGAGGCATTCTTTCTTTCAGAAAATAAAGTGCTTCACGTTTTCTTGATAGGAACAGGTTTAATTGGGCAGGCTTTAATTAAGATGATAGCTTCTCAACAAGAAAAATTGCAGCAGGAAAGTTTATTGGACATTCAGATCCATGGTTTGGCAAATAGCCGATATATGGCATTTCATGAAGATGGATTTGATTTGAAAAACCCGCATCAACTTAGTGATGCCGATGAAAAGATGGATTTAAATAAATTTATCGAAACGATGGAGCAGATGAATTTTTCAAACTCTGTTATGGTAGATTGTACTGCTTCTTTGGACGTTGCCAATACATATTCTCGAATTCTTGAAGCTAAAATAGGAATTGTAACTCCCAACAAGAAAGCAAATTCCGGTTCGATGGAGCAGTATCTCACTTTGAAGAAAATTGCCAAAAAGCGTGGAGTAAAATTTCTTTATGAAACGAATGTTGCAGCTGGCCTTCCAGTGATAAACACACTTCAAGATTTGATGCTTTCAGGAGATCGGGTGATTAAAATTGAAGCGGTACTGAGTGGTTCGATGAACTTCATTTTCTCCGAATTTGAAAAGGGAGCGTCTTTTTCAGAGGTGGTAAAAATTGCAAAAGATAAAGGTTATACCGAACCTGATCCTCGAGATGACTTGAGTGGGATGGATGTAGCTAGGAAGATTTTGATATTGGGTAGAGAAGCTGAGCAGACTTTGGAGTTTGATTCAGTTACCGTAGCTGGGATGGTTCCAAATGACTGCGTTGTGACAGCTTCGGTAGATGAGTTTTTTGAAAAATTAAAAGCTCATGATATAGAGTTTGAGAAACTTAGAGAAGTAGCTCAAAAAAAGGGGGAGAAACTTCGTTTTATGGCCACTCTAGAAAATGGAGCTGCCAAAGTAGGTTTGAACTCCTTGAAATTAGA
>NZ_JAHEBC010000486.1 GCF_024642405.1 Algoriphagus sp.
ATATATTTCTTTTCAAGAACTCTTACTTTAAAATTAGATTTTTGCTTTGCGCCCTAAGCGTTTCCCTCCGTGTCCTCCTCGGTTAAAAATCCAATCCCTAAACAAAGGCCGCTATCCCAGTAATCTCCTGACCTAAAATCAGCAAGTGAATATCCTGTGTGCCTTCATAAGTCACCACTGATTCCAAGTTCATCATATGGCGCATAATTGGATATTCACCAGTGATTCCCATTCCACCATGGATTTGTCTGGCTTCCCGGGCGATGTTGAGGGCCATTTCCACATTGTTTCGCTTTGCCATAGAAATATGGACGGTTTTGGCTTTGCCCTCATTCATCATCTTGCCGACCTTCCAAGCTAGGAGTTGGGCTTTGGTGATTTCGGTAAGCATTTCGGAAAGCTTTTTCTGTACCAACTGAAAACTTGCTATAGGCTTTCCAAATTGGATGCGCTCAGCCGCGTACTTTCTCGCAGACTCGTAACAGTCCATCGCAGCTCCGATCGCTCCCCAGGCTATTCCAAATCGTGCAGAATCCAAGCACATCAGCGGAGCTCCCAAACCGGATTTGCCAGGAAGAAGATTTTCCTTGGGCACTTTCACATTATCAAAAACCAATTCCCCGGTGCAGGAAGCACGAAGCGACCATTTCCCGTGAGTTTCTGGGGTAGAGAAACCTTCCATTCCTCGCTCTACAATCAAACCGTGAATTCTACCTTCTTCATTTTTCGCCCAAACTACCGCGATATCTGCCTCAGGAGAATTAGAAATCCACATCTTAGCCCCATTTAAAAGGTAATGATCTCCCATATCTTTGAAGTTGGTCACCATGCCACTGGGGTTTGAACCATGATCCGGCTCAGTTAATCCAAAACATCCCAGCATTTCTCCGGAAGCTAATTTTGGCAGATATTTTCTTCTTTGTTCCTCAGATCCAAATTTATAAATAGGATGCATGACTAAAGAACCTTGGACAGATGCGGTAGATCTCATTCCAGAATCACCTCTTTCAATCTCTTGCATGATCAAACCATAGGCTATATAATCTAATCCACCACCTCCATATTCAGTTGGGATTTGAGGGCCGAAAGCGCCAACTTCTCCGAATTTTTTCACGATTTCACTGGGGAAATGAGCTTTTTGAGCCCAATCTTCTATGTAAGGTGAAATTTCTTTTTTAACGAAATCCCTTATCGAACTTCTGATTAAAAGATGCTCCTCCGTTAATAAATCGTCGATTTGAAGGAAATCAACTCCTTCAAATAAGTCTTGTTTTTGGGTTTTCTGGATTGATTTTGACTCCATTGTATTTTGGTTAATTAGGATGAATCAGTGACTTTTGTCGAGACAGAAAATAACTGATTGATTCGAAGTAAATACTTTGCTTCCTAAAAGTCTATCTTTTTTAAAGAAATTCAATATGAAACAAGATCAATTTGATCCCAAAATCCTTGATAAGATTGAACAACTCCAAAGTAAGTTCAAAGCTTCGGGTCAAGATATGCTTTCTTATCTGGAAGGCTTATTGTATGCTGACTACCTGACTTATTGGGAATACATCAATTTGGATGTTTTACTGTCGCTTCAACAGCCAAAAACCTCCTTTCCAGATGAAAAAATTTTTATCATTTATCATCAGATTACAGAGCTGTATTTCAAATTGATTATTTCAGAAATAGAGCAAATTTCTATTCAAGAACCGATAACAGAATCATTTTTTAGAAATAGATTGGAACGAATCAATATGTACTTTGATCATTTGATAAGTTCTTTTGCGATGATGTGGAAGGGGATGGAAAGGGAGCAGTTTCTCAAATTCAGAATGTCACTATTACCTTCCAGTGGTTTTCAATCAGCCCAGTATAGAGAAATTGAATTAATGTCTGCAGATGCTTTTAATTTGGTTTCATTGAAAAGCAGAGAGGAGCACGATTATCATTCTCCGGCAGATGATTTATTTGAGCATTTATATTGGCAGCAAGGGGCGATTGAATTAGCGACAGGACAGAAGACCTTGACACTAAAGAATTTTGAGATCAAGTATGGAAAAAAGCTTAAAGAGATAATTGAACATTACAGACGTAAAAATCTATGGCAGAAGTATATAGATTGTGCAGATAAAACCGATGAGTTGACCGAAGCAATGAAACAGCTTGATCTAAAAGCGAACGTTTTCTGGCCCTTGGCACATTACAAATCTGCAGTTCGTTATCTTCAAAGAGATCCAGTTGACATAGCAGCCACTGGAGGAACAAACTGGCAAAAATATTTACCTCCGCGTTTTCAGAAAGTAATTTTTTACCCAGAACTATGGACGGATCAAGAGAAAGAAGAATGGGGTAAAGGTTGGGTTGTCAAAGAGATTTTTGGAGATGATACTCCAGGAAAATATTAAAAC
>NZ_JAHEBC010000487.1 GCF_024642405.1 Algoriphagus sp.
TACAATTACGCCGGATTCCTTTGCCATTTGGATAAACTCCTCATCTATTACCTGATCATCCACGCTATGCACCAATACCTTGGCCCCCAATCGGATTGCTTCCTTGGCTTCGTCCAGATTGGTCGCATGGACGATCAGTTGATTTCCCTGAACTGGAATTTCTTCTGCTACAGCTCGGAGGCTTTGCATAAAAATGGAATCTTTCAGGTTAAAACTCCAGATTTTAATTCCTGTCGAGCCCATTGCGGTACTCTTTTTCACGTATTCTCTTCCAAGTTCAGGAGAAGTCAAAGCCAGCATTTGTCTGGCAGGTGGGACATTGAAGATGTCGAGTCGTTCTTGAGGAAAAGGCGTGAGTAAAGGTCCTGCCGCAGCCACATGAGGAGCATTCAGATTGGATTCTGCCGACTTGGCGAGATCAATGGTCCATTCATAGCCTCCCACATCATAGACTGCGGTTACCCCCGAACGGAGGTAGCTTTCCAGATAAGGGTTAGGATTTCTTTTCAATCTGGCTTGAAGGCTATCAAAGCGAAGCGTATCACGAATATCCAAGGCATCCGGTCGCCCATCAAAAAAGCCGGTTTGAGAAAAGTGCACGTGCGCATCGACTAGGCCTGGAGTGATAAACTTTCCTGTGACATCAATCAGATTGGCATTTTCGGGGATTTCAACTTCCGAACCTCCAATGGCTGATATTTTTCCATCATAAAGAATGATGACACTGTTGGAAATGGAATTTCCGGTACCATCAAAAAGCGTAGCGCCCTGCAGTACTGTAATGTTTGAATCAATTTCGGACGACTGCTGACAAGCAATAAGAACCAGTAGGCTGAGTGCGACTAAATGAGAAAACTTCTTCATAAAAGTTGGGGTTAGGTGCTGGTATCAATTTCTTTTTCTATGGCTTGGAGCAGTTCATTAAAAAACTTCAAAAGCTTTTTTTCATCATCCAGTGCATCAATCCTCCAAGAATCGATATTACTCATGATATCTTCAACCACTCTATTTTCAAAAAACCAATGGTAATCAGATGAATAAGATCCTTTTGGAAAATCTTCGTACTTACCATCTGATAAAATGCGGTTAGAGGAACTGATTTTGCCATCAATGGCAGGCCAAAGCCTGTTGATAATTAGATTTTTTACAACATCAAATTCTTCCAATCCATCGACTACTTCTCCTTCAAAGGAAGTCAACATGGATTTTAATTCTTCATTCCGAATGTAATCCAAACTGCCCGAGGCGATAAGAGATTTGATATACCCGTTTCTCACTTCAAATGTGTACGCTGTTTCGGCATTGAAGAGCAAAGTATCCAGTTTAGTGGAAGGAATTGTTGATATGTCTGTTCCGAAAAGGTTTAAGAGTTCGAAGCTACAGGCATGTGCCAATTCGTGATAGGAAATATCTGTTTCAAGATTTTTAATATTCAAAACAAGTTCGGTCCGAAGATTTTGAAGAATGCGCTGTTCAGCGATTCTGATTTTTCGTTCTTCATTCCAGTTATTGACCTGCAAGGCAATCAGAATCCCGATAGTCACTAAAAATATCTCACCAATTGCATACACAAGATATCGAGTCACCCGATTTTGGGAGAGGAGTTTTTGGCGGATTTTGCGGAATAGTGAGATCATTCTATTTCTTTTTATTCAATTCTTCCTCTACCATCTGGAGTGTTGTTTTCAGAAAGTCTTTTAAGTTTAATTCGTTTATTGACACGTAATCATTGTTATGCTTGTGATGCCAAATTTGATTCTCAAATTCTAAATAGTCCTCCTCAGCTAGATTAAGCTTAAATGGAGATTTTTCCTGATAGTTCTGGAGGTATTTTTTCTTGTCAAAAGGAAGTTTTTTTGTAAGCTCTCCATTTGCTAAGGGGAAACGCTTCATTAAAAAAGGGATCATGTTCATGGTATAATTATCCGATCTAAAAAGAATGTCTTCTTCCTGATCTATTAGGAGGGTCAACCAATTTATAATCTGAGTGCGTAAGGCATCATTCTTAAGTAGAGTTAATTTTCCTGAATTGACGATTTCACTAGATACTCCTGTTTGAGCATCAAAAGAATTAAATGTACCTATCCTCACGAGCAGGTCATCCAACAGTTCAGAATCATTTACGATAGAATTGGATCTTATTAATTGCGTGAGTTGCACACAGGCCTCAGTAACTTTAGTATTGATAGTGATACTAAAGTTTAACCCTTCTAGATTGTTTTCAAATTCATCTTTTAGCCCTAAAAGAATTTCTAATTCTTCTTTGTTTTCAATTCGCTGCTGATTCCAAGTATTGACTTGCAATGCAAGAAGAATCCCAATCATAACTAAAGCAATTTCCCCAAAGGCATAGGCCAGATACCTGGTGATTCGATTCTGTTGAAGCAGTTTTTGGC
>NZ_JAHEBC010000006.1 GCF_024642405.1 Algoriphagus sp.
GTATCTATTTGTAAAAACTTGGCCGCAATTAAAGCTGAACTTACTTTTTTGAATTTCTTGTAATATTTAGAATGAAGCTTTGAAAGAGCAATATCATTATTAATCGTTCTTTTGGCTAAATCATCTGCCTCGTCTTCCCCAATAGTTTCAAAATTCTCTAAATAATCGTTGATAATAATCATTCTTTCTCGAGAAATAGATTTTCTCTCTTCTTCATAAGCTTGGTAAACGGTCCAAAAGCCAGGGGCTATAGCATCCGGTAAATCCATGTAAGCATCTACAAGCATTTTTTTATCTTTTCCAAAAGCTGATTGAATTAAAGTGATTTCGTCATCGATTGTCATCGTTTGTGAAATAGCATCTACCGTAGGTAAAGCCATTAAAAGAACTACTATAAAAATCCAATTTTTCATAATATTATTGATTTAGAACTCTCAAATATAACTCCGAAATTAAACAGTAAATAGACTACTTTATAAACTTTGACTGTTTAATCGAGAAGAATGAATAAATGTTTACAAAAAAATGTGTTTTTACCTTTCTAAAAAGACTCATTTACATTCAGGTAAAATCCTGAATTCCCTTTACTTCCAAAACCATAATCCGCAGAAATTGTAGTTCTATTTTCTTTGTTAATCATCACTCGAAAACCAACTCCATAAGCAGCATTGATTTTTTCAAGAAGTTTTTCGTTGGTCATTTTACTGCCAAAGGACGAAGCGTTAAAAAATAAGGTTCCACCAAATGTTTCTTTGTTTTTTTGAAGAGGAAATCTGTATTCGGCCTCTGAATATAGCATAGACTCACCACGGAATCTACCTTGAGCATATCCTCTTCCAGATCTACCAAACATATCGTAGCCGATTGAGGGTAAATTCATGTAGGGTAGGTCTCCTGAAACTAAGAAATTGCCAAGACCCCAGAGTGCAATCAGATGTCTTTTTCTATTCTCACTTAGGTTAAAGTAATGCCTGTAATCAAGCAATAGAGTGGAGGAATTCTTGTCTGACCCCATAAAACTTGGATTGACTTTATATGAAATTAGGGCAAAGTTTTTTTCATAAGGTGAAACGGCAATATCTCGGTTTTCCATGACACCGTTAAAAGTTATCCCAGAAAGTGTGTATTTATCTTGGTTGAAACCTAATTGTGAATTATAAAAATCATGTGAATAGTTTAATTCTGAAGGGAGAGATTCAGTATCCAAAAAGTTTTCAATTTTTGAAAATACATCTAAGTGATATCCTACTCCGAGGTAAAATTTTGAATCACCAATTTTTTTTAAGGCTGTTTCGTAAAATCGAATCCAAGAATAATCCATTTGTTGCTCACCCCACAAAACTCCTTGTTGATTTGGATTTTCTATTGGTTCATTTGGAGAAGAACTTCCTAAACCATAGGTGGGTTGGGATGTTATGAAATATCTCCAATCTCCTACTAATATCCATTTATCTTCAGATAGAAAAATATTTGATCGGGAACTGAAGATCCATTGCTTTTTAGTTGTGTAAAGAAAATTCCCGACAATGTTTGAGAGATGGGTGTTTTCAGGTTCTCCCATCCTCCATGTAGCAGAAGGAGCTAGTCCAAAAAGCCATCCATTAGCCGGGTTTGAACCTATCGCTGGCAAAGGAACCAGTTTAAAGTCTCTAATTTGATTTGGCTTATAAGATTTTTGATCCTGGCCGAGTAAAACTTGAGTAAAAATTAATACTAGAAATACAGTCAGGATTTTTTTCATTAGAATGATATTTCGTATTGAAGTCTGAATCTCAATTCATCACTTTGGGGAAGTGCTTGATCCTCAAAAGTGAATTTGGTGATTTCGGTAGTCAATTTATTTAAATGACCAACAAAAAACCAGTTGAAAGCTAAAGCTAATTCTTTTTGTTTGTTTTTTGTTATGGTTAGATCTGGTCTGATTTCAGCATACCTCATAGCAATTTCGAGCGGTTTTGGCCAAAAATTAAAAATCTGATAAGGGAAATATCCGGCAGTCAAATAATATCCGCCTAAATTGGTGCTTCCACTATCTTCAAAATTATCAACAATGTTTTTTCTATGGAATTCACTAGCCCAAGAAAATCCTTTATAATTAAAAGCAGTTTCAATATTATATTGTTTGATGGTGTATTGACCATCATTTGTGCCTTCGAATCCAGCCAAATTACCGCCACCAGAACTTGAAAATCGCGTATATGGGCTGGTATTGGTGATTCCTGCCAAAGCAATTAATGCGGCTGGTTTTTCCGAAACTTGTAGATCACCTCCAGAAAATGGGACTTCTCTTCCAAATATATTCCACTGGAATCTACCGAAATACATCATTTTGGAATCATCATTAAACCGAGAACCTCTACCGGTACCTGTAAATACTCCCAACCAATAATCGAAATTAGCTGAACCACCACCATTCAAATTTCCATAAATAGAAACTCCTTGTTGCCGGTCCACGGTAAATGTTCTATTCAGTAATGATCTGTCTACTAATTGCTGATTTCCACTACTGATAAATCGTTCTCGGGTATATTCAACTTTCCATTGACCTGCTTTAAAATTTAGCCACGGCCATTTTTCTAACATGATTCTAAAATCGAGTAAGATACTTTGTCCAAGTTCATATTCGAAATAATATTTTAACCAAGGTTGGTAGGCATGTCCCCCAATTTTTAGTCTTGCTCTGTTTATTTTAAAAAGTCTAACATCTTGATTTCTAAAGTCATTGAATGTTATTGGGTCTTGATCATCTGGAGCAGCGAACCTGAATTGTAATCTACTAGCAAGCTGTAATTCAAACTTTTCATCTGCTGTTGTAAATACAAAGCCTTTTGAAGTATGCTTAATAGCTTTTTCTTTAGTTATAGAAGTAAGTTTTGAGCTATCATTTTCTTGGGCAAGAGAAAAATTAAATATTAAGAAAAAGAAAAATGGTATAATTTTGACTAAATGGCTAAGATTGACCCTTGTGGAATTCATTGAGATTCTGAATGGTGAAGTTTTAGGGAGGCAAAAAACGGAAAAAGCATCGAGAAAAATTAGAATTTCCCCGATGCTTTTTTTAATATTTATAGAAAAACTTACTTAGAAGCTTGGGGTAATCTGAAAACAAGTCCTCCTTCTAAACCAAATTGATACATGCTGCTATAACTAGATAATCCTCCTCCGACTCCGCCTGTTCCGAAATATAATCCTCCTCCAATGGCCTGAGTGGCAGAAAATAGACTTGCTTGGGCTCTAAAAGCAACATTGCTCGATAACCAGAAATTTGCTCCACCTCTTATATTGTAGGAGAACTTTGTAGCAGAATTGCTATTTCCATTATCAGGGTTGTTTACATTAAATATCCCCATTCCAACTCCAATTCCAGCAAAAGGTTCTACTGTTTCATTGACAGGAAAATATCTTGTAACATTTAGCATCACCCAGTTTATGGCTAGATCAAAATTTGTATTTTGAATAGCTCCTCCTAAAAAACCTCCATCTTGATAAATAGTAGGAGCATTAGTGTCTTGCCTTAAATATTGGATTTCGATAGCTCCTCTATTTGGGATGTGATATTCTATTCCAGCTCCCCAACGTAATCCATCTTGAATTTGGCCCTCGTAGAAAGAGTTACTTGAAAAATAAGAGTCTACTTTATCTTTGAAGATGTAGCCTGCGTAAGTATTGATTCGCAATTCTTGGGAAAAACCTATTCCAGAAATGGAAATAAAGGTTAGTAACAATAATATTCTTTTCATAATTCGTTTATTGAATTTTTAAAAGTAGTAAATACTTCAATACAAAACTCTAATTTCAACTCTTCTATCGTTTTCAACAGATCCTTTAGTACTACCTCTGATGATCATTCCTCCAGTATTTTTTTCAATCCTCTCAGGTTCAATACCATATTCTTCCTGGAGTAATCGAGCAACCTCATTTACTCGTTTTTCTGAAATTTGTAGGTTATAGGATACTGATCCGGTATTATCCGCATAACCAATTAATTCTACCTTAACATCAGGATTTTCTTCTAAATATTTAATAATTGGGGTTAGCTTGGCTAATTCCGGCTCAGTTAATGTGGTTTTGTTGATCTCAAAATAAACTTCAATTTTACTTTGATGCAGTAATTGAGGAATTGTTTTTTCAATTTCTACGGTATCTATTTGTCTTGGAACATTTCTTAAACTATCGATCAACATGGAATCCAAAGCAATTCTGGCAAGAAGCATGGAATCATAGGACGCTTGTTGCTCGGCTTCCTTTTTTTCACCACTATTTGCAATGGCAGCAGTAGCTGCTGCTGTTCCACCAACCAACAGCGCATCTTTTAAAAGTTCATTGTTTTTCTTTTCAATTTTCTCTTGCTTTTTCCTGTTCTTTTCAAGTTTTTTAGCAGTTTTATTATCTACAGCCTCTGCATTGATCAAGACTTCTTGAGGCTCAGATTCTGCCACTCTTTCATCAGTCTTTTGAGGCTCGTCAGGGATTTTTGAAGCAAAAGCCATCATCATGGCAGAGTCCCTTGTAGCTTGTGCCTGTAGCATTTCTGAGCGGAAGGATTCCATTTCCTCCTCAAATTGATCCCTGGTCATCATTCCTTCAGTTTGAGCTCTTTGAAGAGCCGCACTTTCTTGGGCTGAATCTAATTGTAGTACAGTAGGATTTCCAGCAGAATATAATATCCTGCTGACTTGCCCAGGATAGATAATCAACTCTCGCATCATGGCAGCAGAATCCAAGGACAATTGTTCGGGAGAACTGCTATTTTGAATAGCTTTTAAAGAATCCAATTTAAACTGGTTCTGATTGGCCAAACCATTGATGTTAGCCAATTCGCCTATTACAAAAGATTTTTCATTTTCAAAATTGCTAATTCTAACATCACGGATATTTGTAGAAACACTACTATCTCTCTCAGCCAGACCAATGGCCTGATCTAATCCTTGAACTTCAGTTTGGATGGAGTCTCGTTCTACTGTTAATTGATCTTGAATTATTTGAAGAGAGTCGATTTCATTTTGTATTGTCACTAATTGAGCCGAATCTGCCACATATCCTTTGGAAAGATCTTTGGAATTCGACGGAAGTTGAATGACTGTAAAGTAATTATTTGTCGTTCCTGATAGCTTTTCATTTAATTCAGCCTCTTCTTCAGCCAATTGTTTTTGCGAGAGTTCTGTTGGAACATAGGTATACCTCTGGGTAATCACAGGAGGTCTAAACGCTTCTTTATTCGCTCCAAAGCTGAATTTAACGCCAATCCCATGGTATATGTACCAATCATTACGTCCATTATTTGAACCTCTATTAGGGTTATCAACGGTTACTAAATTTGTTCCAGGCTTTGCTGCATAAAGCTGGAAATCATTATCATAAATTGTTCGGTAAACTCCAGAGATATCATCTAGGTAATCTGTTGCTGCTCTTTTAAAATCCGATTGTGCAAATAATTCTATAGTTTTTGTTATTCTAAATCTAAATCCTAATCCCACATTTGCATAGAACGTGGCATCTCTATAACCATTTGGGTTTTCTGTATTTAGATTTGCAAGGTTGGTCTCAAATGTTCCATCCGGAATAGTATTGATATTTCTATAATCATATCTATTTTCATTTTCATCCAGAAGGTCACCGTAAACTTTGAATGTTTGAACACCTAGTCCGATTGTCAAATAAGGAGCAAAAAATGATTTGCCTGAAAGTAACCAATTGTTATCTGGTTTGATCACAAATGATAATCCTGCATCATACAAGTCTGTTTGGAAATTTAAAGCTCGATCAAAATTGGGGCTTTCTGTAAAAAGTGTCCCATCATTTTGAATAAAACGATCTCCTGAACCAAATTGGTAGCTTCCTGCCGATAACATTAACCCAACAGAATTTCCTAAGGCATATTCCAAAGACAATTGATAGGAAAGTTGTTCTGAGTAATTTTCATAGCGCTTATAGAGCTTAGTGAAATTTTGAAAATTATTCACTTTGAGTGGCTTAATATCTCCCAAATAGTTTGTTGTACCTGCACTAAATCCTATCCTCCATTTGTTGCCATGAAGCTGTGCTTGAGCATTTAGTATAAGAAAAAGGGAAAATATAATTGTGAATAGCTTCTTCATACCCTTATTTCTTGTTTCCGAAACCTAACCACAATTTAAACTCAGCACTTAGTCCCACAAAAGGTTGGAAGCTATTTACATTATTACCCGAAAGAGTTTCGGTTGTAATAAAAGTACCACCGGCATTTAGTCTGATTACTCTGAAAAAGTTATAACCTAGACCTATGTAAACAGGTCTATCAATGATAGGACCCGATATTCTTTCATTTAAACTATTTTCCATTTTGCCTGAAATAAAAGCTCCTGTTGAAATGGATAAGTTGTTCATGAATCTAGCAAAGGTTCTATTTCCTAAAGGAAATGAAAAACCAACGTAGGGGCTATGAACGAATTCCTGATCAGGCAGATTACTACTCAAAGATATTCCCCCATAACCTACATTAATTGGCAAGGCATTTGAAGTTTTTTCGGTTGGATAACTTTCAAATACTTTTTCATCTACTCGAACCAACATATTTGGGCTTAAGTATTGGCTAATTTCTGATGAGATGATTGCATTGAGTTCTTCCAGATATTGAGCCGCATATACTGCTCTGGCATTGTCATTTTCCCCGACACCTGTTGCGTTATATTTTGCCTTTCCCATTTTTAGCTTTTCTCTCTGTTCCAGTTTAGATAAAGTGATATCGCTAAATCCAGGAAAAGCTTCTCCATTAGGAAGCTCAAAATAATAAGCTCCTTGCTCGAGTATACTCCTGATGTTATTTAAAATGACTACATCAGACTCAGAAAAATGAATACCACTTTTTTTTATGGTAGTGATGTTACTCAAATAGGTTTTGATATTTTGGCTGATTAAAGCCCTGACCTCTTCTATTTGCTGCGCTCCTGCTTTTTGATAGAAGCCGAATTCCAAATAATAATCGGTATTAGACCTTAAAGGGTCAGAAACCAAAACCTGATAGGAGAGTTCTTTATACCCGAAAGGAGCTTTCCAAAAATAGGAATATCCAGACTTCTCTGTTTTTTTTGCAGGATAAATGGTGAGCTTAACCATTTCAATTTTCTCCGGGATTCCTCCAAGAATATAGAATTTTTCTTCTGCAGGTAGCGGCTGGCCACCAGCTATTTTATTTTGGATTAAGTCAAGACTCACTGTAGTCACTTGACAATAAAGTGGAATCGATAGAAGAAGAATACTTCCTATTAGTAAAAAAAGTTTTTTCATTTATTTCAATTAACTGGGTATAAAAAACTAGAAAATAATGTTTGATTTAATTTTACAAACTGGCTAAAAGTTCTTTCTGACATAATGTTTTATCAATCCTAGAACACAATTAATATAGCGATTATATATAAATTACCCATAGAGCTAATTTTTTTCTATTTCAATTTAAAAAGAAAAAGTCGTTTAAATGCAAGATTTTAGTTGCATATATTTTTTACAGAAAGTTCAATTTTTCTTTTTAAGTATATTCGGTTTCTTACCGCTAGCCGAATAAATACTTGACGGAAGTTTAATTTTATCTGCTAGCGACTGCGGTCTTTGGTGATTGGTCGAATGTCCGCATATCTTAAAGCTTTGAACAATACTAGGGGCCGGATTGCGGATATTCATATTTTTATGTTCTGATTCCGATGAAAAAATCATTTAAGTAAAGATTTCAAGATTTCCCTTTTTATAAAAACTATAAAAAACCAACTTATAAGACCAGCTAAAAAACCTATAAAAGCACCCAGTAAAATATCAAAGGGGTAATGTACCCCAAGGTAAACCCTTGTATAGGATATAATTGCAGCCCAAAGAAAGAGCCATTTCAAATGCTTTATTTTGGAACCAACTTTAAGATTCAAAAATGTAGCTATAGCAAAGGTATTTGCTGCATGGGAAGAAGCAAGTCCAAAAAGCCCCCCACATCTTCCATAATTATGTACAATTCCTTCCCATCGTTCATCGTGACAGGGTCTTAATCTTTCAAAAAAAGGTTTCATTAGTCCTGATGTTGTTTGGTCTGCGATCAGAATAGATAGGGCAACACCACCAAATACCCACCAGCTCATTTTTGGGTCAGATTTATAAATGAAGTAAACAAGAACTGCATAAAATGGGATCCAAGTTATGGTTTGAGAGATTTGGAACATTATCGGGTCTAACCAGTCCCAATGAAAAGAATTTAAGAAAATGAATAAATCCTCATCCCATTTTTTTACACTTTCTGTCATGCTGTGAAATTAAGCCAATCAATTCCTTTTTTTAGATTTTCTAACGTAAAGTTTTCTTTGCCTCCAAACTCAGGTTGGTACATGTATTCCCAACTAGCTTCCGGGGGCATGCTCATTAAAATACTCTCTGTTCTTCCATTAGTATCGAGACCAAATTTTGTGCCTGCATCCCATACAAGATTGAATTCTACATAGCGTCCTCTTCTCAGTTTTTGCCAATCCTTTTCCCTAGGTCCAAAATCCAACTGACTGTTTTTTGCCATAAAGTAGTTATAGATTTTTGGAAACAACCTGCCAATATTTAAACTGAAATTTAGAATAGTATTAAATTCCTCATCTGATTCCGCCTTTAAATGATCATAGAAAATTCCTCCAATTCCTCTTGTTTCATTTCTATGTTTTATAAAAAAGTAATCATCAGCCCATTTTTTGAATTTTTCATAGGCTTCCGGTCTGAATTCGTCACATACTTTCTTTACCTCCGAATGAAAGTATTTTGCATCCTCAATATCAATATAATGTGGTGTCAAATCTATACCACCTCCAAACCAGTGAACTCCATTATCCATTTCAAAATACCGAATATTCATATGTATAATTGGTACCAGCGGGCTTTTAGGATGAAGTACTATTGATACCCCTGTGGCATAAAAGTCAGACTTTTCAAGGTTAAGTTTTTGTAAAATCTTTGATGGTGTGGTACCATGAACTGCAGAAAATGCCACTCCTCCCTTTTCAATTATTTTTCCGTTTTTGAATATTCTAGTTCTACCGCCACCTCCTTCTTCTCGCTGCCATTTATCTTCAATAAATTTGCCTTCTCCGTCTCCAAGCTCAAGTTCTTTACATATATGATCTTGAATTTCTTGGTAGATTTTAGAAATTTCTTCTTTACTTTTTCGGGCCATTATTGATTTAATTAAAAAGGGTAACCAATCCCAAAGTTAAACACAGTTTGGCCTTTTTCTCCTAATGGCCTCTTAAAACTCAATTTATTTAGAATCCATCTCTCCCCCTCAGGTCTTGCAGGGTCGATTGCCTTGGTAGCCATATCTAAACGTATGATCAGAAAATCAAAATCCATTCTTAAACCTATTCCTGTCCCTACGGCGATTTCTTTATAAAACCTATCATACCGAAAATCAGAACCGGGTCTTGATGCTTCAACGCCAATATTCCATGAGTTCCCGGCATCAATAAAAAGCGCCATATCGAAATAACCAATCAGGTTTCTTCTGTATTCTAGCATAGATTCAATAATCATTTCGGCAGGTTGCTCAAAACGATAATCAAAATATCCTTCTTCATTGAGAGGAGGGGTGTTACTCCCTGGCCCCAATCTTCTTGCTTGCCAGGCTCGAATACTGGTTCCTCCTCCTGCAAAAAAGTATTTTTCATAAGGAAGAATACCACTACTTAATCCATAAGGCTGAGCAATGCCAAAATTCAGTCGATAAGCCAGAGTTTGTTTTTTGTCTATTGGAAAATATCGTCTGAAATCAGCCTGAAATTTCAGCCATTGAAACCTTGCGAAATCCGTAGTTTCGTCATTGGATGGTTCATTCAAAAAGTTTAAAGATGTACCCCCACTTTCTGCAAAAAGCTTAAGTAGCGATGCACGATTCGTTTCAAAATTCCCGTATTTGTTAAAGTTTATAATGGTTTGCCCTGATACACTACTAACAATGGAGGGTAAAAAGGACCAAATCAAATTATTTCCTTGATCTGCCAAATCTGAAAGAACCTGATAGAATTCTTCAGTAATTTTCGGAGTTCTGATATAATTAATATCCAATAAGTTAAAAGTAAATTGCTGCCTATTACTTCTAGTTGCCCAAGTGTATGATAATAGTCCGTTGATGCCTGCTCTGGTGTATTCAGGTCTATTGGTATAGTTGTAGCCAACCAGCGTTCTGGTATTCGGATTATATCTTCCGTATTTTTCTAAGCTTCTCGGAGAAAAGGGAATCAGAAATCTTGGAAAGATTATAGAGGCTGAGGTACCTAATTCCCTACTTTGATAAACTCCCTGATCAGTAGCCGAGGCAACGCCTTCCAATCCCGCTCTAAAATTGAACTCTAGAATTTCTCCAGCCCGAAAGAAATTTCTATTTCGAAGTGACGCAGAGAAAAATGGCCCAGGTAACTGTTCGGTGATACTTAGTCCCAATTGATTTGTGAGCTGATATTTTTGATTTGGCTGTGTTAAAATTTTGGCTGTCAAAGATGTTCCTACCGTATCAAAAGAAATGTTTACAAACCTGAATAAATCTAGATTATTTAATTGTCTTTGAGATTCTAATACCTCTGTTCTATTGTATTTATTTCCAGTGTTGAAAAAGACACGAGAAGCAAAAATTTTCTGAGAATATCGGTCCCTGTAAAAAGAAAAATCAATGTTTCTAAAATCTCCTTGAATTTTTTGGTCTATAAAATCATTGCTTGGCGGATTTACCCTAAAATAGATAGAATCAATGGTGTAAACTTCATGCTTCTCAGTGAATGTCGGTTTTCTAATTACTTCCTCGATCACCATAGATTTTTTTGAGGTATCCTGAAATACATTGTATTCTATAAAAGATTTAGAAAACATGTAAAATCCATTATTTTTCAATAATTCCTCCACACGATTCCTTTCAGCTACAATGTTATCCTGATCGTAATTTTGATTTTTCTTTAATTCACTTTCTGAAGCAGTTCTTTTTAAAAGGTCAAGAATTTCCTCATTATCGGACCTTACATAAATAGAGTCAACTATGTATGGTTTATTTTCTTTGATCAAATATGTGACAAATGCTTTCTTTTTCTTTGTTGCTACCTCAAAATCAACTGAAGCATCCATGTAGCCCCTGTTATAAAGGTAATTTCTAATTTCGGTAACTGTATTTTTGGTATCTGTACTATCCAAAATAGTGGCTGGGTTGCCAGTTCTCATTAAGAAGTTGCCAAACTCTATTTTCTTTTCAAGACTTTTAACCTTAGTCTCAAGTTTATCCTGTTTCTTTTGAAGCTTTCTATTATCTGGATTTTCTCCTCTTAAAGTTCCAATAGAGTCCAGCTTTTCTTTCGTTAATGATAGTTTATTTGCCACTTTAGAACTATCATAAAACTTTTGCCCAAATCGATAAATATTAACTCCAAGAGAATAATTAAGCAATGGAATTCTTGTATTTGGCTCTTGAATAAATAAAGGAACTATGTCTTCATTGTTTACCTGGTCAAGTCCTTTTGTTTCATTTTCAAAAAGCACATATTCTCCATCTGGTATGTTTTTAGTAATAGAACAGGCAACCATCCCGCCCAGGACAGAGATAAAAAGTATATATTTGATGAATTTCAAAATGGAAGAATAGATCGGAATGCTTAGCAAAAATACAGTTAAGTTTATAAAAACCTTACATCAAAAGAAATACCGAAATCAAGAGCAAAAGTTCTTCGTTGAGGGTGGAAAATCAGTTTTAGAGGTATTGAACTCTGACTTTGAAGTAGAATTACTTTTGGTTACAGATTCTTTTTATGAAAGTAATCAGAAATTACTTAAAAGCTTTGATTTTGAGTTGTTGATAGTAACTCAAAAGCAACTTGAAAGTGTAGGTCAATTTCAAAGTAACGATAGTGCTTTAGCTGTAGTGAAAATGAAAGCAAATCAATATTTTGAAAGATCTGAAGAGGAATTGGTCATCGCTTTGGATGATGTTCGTGACCCAGGGAATCTAGGGACAATTATAAGAATAGCAGATTGGTACGGGATTAAACATTTACTGTTTTCAAGACAAACAGCAGAGTTTTATAATCCAAAAGTAATCCAGGCTAGTATGGGGTCTTTTACAAGAGTCAATTTCTACTATGGGGATTTAAAAGAGGTTATTGAAAAATGGAGATGTCCTGTTTATGGAGCTTTTTTAAATGGAATCAATATACACAAATTGGAAAATTTTAAACCTGGAATTCTTTTAATGGGAAACGAATCAAATGGTATTTCTGTAGAATTAGCTAGCTCAGTAACCAGTAAGTTAACGATTCCAGGTTCCGGAAATGCAGAATCCTTGAACGTAGCGATTGCTACAGCCATTTTTTGCGATAATTTTAGAAGGCTTTCTGTTCCATGATTCAAAAACTAGTAGGAATCTTAAATAAGGTAGGAATCAATGGTTTCCTCTTAGGGATTTTCGCTGCGATTCTTTTAGGATTTGCCTTACCTGATTTTGGATCTTCAGAATCAATGGTTCCTTGGAAACCAATCATAAATATCGGGATTGCCCTTGTTTTTTTCTTTTATGGACTAAAGCTTGATCCCGATCAATTAAAAAAAGGCTTAAAAAATTGGAAGTTGCATCTTTTGATTCAAGCATCAACATTTTTGATTTTCCCGGCCCTTGTTCTTTTGATTCTGTCCTTTTTTCCATCTTTCAACGAAGATTTTAAAATTGGTATTACTTACTTATCCGTTTTACCTTCTACAGTGAGTGCTTCTATTGTGATGGTTTCTATTGCAGGTGGAAATATCCCTGGAGCAATATTTAATGCCAGTATTTCCAGCCTTTTAGGAGTTGTTATTACCCCTGCCTGGATGGGCGTTTTAGGTAATTCGGCCAATTTCGAAATTGAGTTTTTACCAACGCTGGGAGAGCTGTCGCTCAAGGTGTTGCTGCCAGTCATTATAGGAATTATTATGCATCCCTATATTTTTCCAAGAATCACCAATCATATTAGTAAAGTGAAATACTTGGATCAAACGGTGATAATGATCATAGTTTTCACCTCTTTTGCCCAATCATTTTCTCAGCATGTATTTGATCCTTATCGATTAGATACTTTACTGGAGTTAAGTGTTACGATGCTAAGTTTATTTTTTATTGTTTGGGGAACGATCTACTTATTGACGAGATTTTTTAATTTTTCAAGAGAGGATAGAATTACAGCACTTTTCTGTGGTTCAAAAAAATCATTGGTTCAAGGCGTAGTTATTGGAAAAATTATTTTCACTGATCCTGCAGTTTTGGGATTGGTGTTGCTTCCGGTAATGATTTACCATATTCAGCAATTGATTGCAGGCTCTGTCATTGCTTCAAATATGGGGATCAAAAAGTAGTTTTGTAGCTAGTAATCCATTTGCCATATTTTGTAATTTATTTAGTTTATAACTTCATTTGTAAGATTAAAAGGATATTGCTCATGAAAAATTGGTTTAAAATAGTTTCTATTCTTGTCTTAGTGACATTTTTTTCAATGACTGATTCAGAAATAATGGCTCAGGAAAAGGTTGATGTTGTATTTCTGAAAAATGGTGAGAAAAAAGAAGGAAAGGTAACTGGAATCACAAATGCGGTTGTGAAATTCAGATACACTGGTGAGGATTTTGATTACGAACTACAAAAATCTGATTTAATTAAAATCCAGCTAGCTAGTGGTAGAGTAGAATCTTTTGGGAACGAGGCAGAAACAGCAGCAAAGGTGAGTACTACCCCTGCACCAGCAATGAATTCCGATGTTCACAACACCATCGCAGTACTTCCATTTCAATTCATCTCTAATGATCAGAGTATGGATCCTTTAGCAATGAGTAATCTAGCTCAAAATACTACCGCTAATTCTGTAAAGGAACAATATGGTCAGTTGACACTACAGGACCCTATCACTACTAATGCGCTATTAGCCAAAAGTAATATCGATCTTACGAATATTACTACAATGACTCCAGGGGAAATAGCAGCCTTGTTAGGAGTAGAATTTGTGATTTATGGTACTGTTAACCTTACCAACAAGGGTGCCACTACGTATGGATCCACTGGGACAAATTATAGCGAAAGAGAAAAATATAACGCAAATGGTAATAATTCAGACACCAGAACAAAAGGCACTATTTTTTCTTCCTCGAGTTCATCTACTACAATTGAATATGATACATCAGTTGATTTTAGATTGTTTAAAAATAATGGATCAAATATTTATTCAGATTCGAGACATGTGTTTGGGACTGAAGCAAATGCCTACACTGCCGGGATTGATTATATGATCAAAAGAACCCCTTTTGGTTCTAAATACGGGAAAAAATAAAAAATGAGATTTGGCAAAAAAGGCTTGAAATTATTTTTCAAGCCTTTTTTGTTATAGATGTGTTTGAGATAATTCTTCTACCAATCTGATATATTCTTCAATTGCCTCTTCTTTAGATTTTCCTTTATAGCTCATCCAACTATTATATTTTGCAGCTGCTTTGAAGTCAAATCCTCCCGGCCTTTCCGTTTCATTATCCCCTTCAGTAGCTTGTTTATAAAGCCCATACAATTTCAACAATTCTTCATTAGAGGGTTTGCTGGTAAATTTTTTAGTCAGTGAAACAGCTTGTTCTAAATTTTCTGGTTTCATAAAAAAGCTTGTGTTTTTTCTCCAAATATGGTGCTATTTTCAATTTTATCTAATTCTTAAAACAAAAAAAAGCCAGCTTTTTTTGCTGGCTTATATTGAGGATAGAGATTAAATTATCTCTTATTCATAGAAACGTAATCTCGTTCATTTGCTCCTACATAAATTTGTCTAGGTCTTCCAATTGGTTCTCCGTTTTCACGCATTTCTTTCCATTGAGCAATCCAACCAGGTAATCTTCCAAGAGCAAACATCACTGTAAACATATCAGTAGGGATTCCTAGTGCTCTGTAAATGATACCAGAGTAAAAGTCAACGTTCGGATAAAGTTTTCTATCAATAAAATACTGGTCGTTTAAGGCAGCATGTTCCAATTCCTTTGCGATATCCAAAACAGGATCATTAACTCCTAATTTGGTCAATACATCATCAGCAGCTTTTTTAATAATTCTTGCTCTTGGATCAAAGTTCTTGTAAACTCTATGACCAAACCCCATCAATCTAAATGGATCGTTTTTATCCTTCGCTTTATCTAGGTATTTTTTAGCATCGCCTCCATCAGCTTTTATTGCTTCTAGCATTTCTATTACTGATTGGTTTGCACCGCCATGTAAAGGACCCCATAAAGCATTGATTCCAGCAGAAATAGACGCATATATACTAGCTTGAGAAGAACCTACAACTCTTACTGTAGAGGTTGAACAGTTTTGCTCATGATCTGCATGCAAGATCAACAATTTGTCCAAAGCAGCTGAAACTACCGGGTCGACATCATATTTCTCAGCAGGAAGTGCAAACATCATTTTTAGGAAGTTTGAACAATAATCCAGTGAGTTGTCAGGGTAATTTACGGGATGTCCGACTTCATTTTTATAGGCCCATGCCGCAAAAGTTGGCATTTTGGCTAGAAGTCGAATAATACTCATGTTAACTTCTTCCTCACTTCTATTAGGATTCAAGGAATCAGGATAGAAAGCAGTTAATGAACAAATTAAAGAAGATAAAACACCCATTGGATGAGCATTGGAAGGAAAACCTTCTAATATTTTTTTAATATCCTCATGGACTAATGTGTGATGAGTAATTTCTTTTGAAAAATTCTCATACTCAGCTTGACTAGGCAATTCACCATAAATCAATAAATATGCTACCTCGAGAAAAGATGATTTTTCCGCAAGGTCTTCAATTTTATATCCTCTGTAGCGAAGAATTCCTTCCTCACCATCTAAAAATGTAATAGCACTAGTAGTTGAACCAGTATTTTTAAATCCTGGATCAAGGGTGATTAATCCAGAAGCTCCTCTGAGCTTTGCAATATCAATTGCTGATTCATTTTCTGTACCGGTAATTACCGGGAATTCATATTCTTGTCCTTTGAAGGACAACTTGGCGGATTCAGACATATAACAGGTTTGTTTGGATTGCTCTAAAGAAAAAACTTAATTTTCGGGTTTAAGTTAATAAAAGCAGCTTATTTTTTAGGAGATATTTGTTTTAAGGGAGATATAATTCTTCGATTATTTGATAAACAGACTTTAAAGGACTTTGGTTTTGTTAAAATTCCAATAATTAACTCTGTGTATTTTTGAATTTGATAAGATCTATACAGGTATATAAAAAAAGCCCCGGAGGGCTTTCTATTATGCACAAAAGTGCTCAAATACTTCTACTAAATGGTCACCAATCATTTTAGCATTTCTGCCTTCAATATGATGACGCTCGATAAAGTGAACTAATTCTCCATCTTTAAATAATGCCATAGCTGGAGAAGAAGGAGGATAGGGTAGTACAAGTTCTCTAAATTTCTCAACTGCATCCCGATCATTTCCTGCAAATACAGTTCCTAACACATCAGGTTTTACTTTTGCATGATCTAGTGCATATTTCACGCCTGGTCTAGCTGCGCCAGCTGCACAACCACATACTGAATTCACAACAACGAAAGTCGTTCCTTTTTGCTCAGGGCCTAATTTATCAGCCACAATTTCAGCTGTTCTAAATTCTTCAAATCCCTCATTAGAAAGTTCTGCTCTCATAGGAGCAATTAATTCTTCTGGATACATATGTTTTTACTTTTAATTGTTCTATTTATAGAAAACCTAATTCTAATTTTGCTGCCTCAGACATCATATCCTGCGAATAAGGTGGATCAAATGTTAATTCAACTTCCACATTATTAACTCCCTGAATCTGTTGGATTTTATCTTTTACTTCAGATGGAATAAATTCAGCTGAAGGACAATTTGGTGAGGTTAATGTCATCAGTACATATACGTTGTTAACCGGATAGACAGTGATTTCATAAATTAATCCCAATTCATAAACGTCAACTGGAATTTCAGGATCATAGACCTGTTTAATTGAGGTTACCACTTTCTCCTTCAAACCCGTAATTTGTCCCACACTGGTATTATTTTCAGTTTCCATGCTTAGGAGATTTGCTTAGTTTGAAATGCCAGGGCATATAATTTCATTTGCTTAATCATTGCAGCTAATCCATTTGATCTTTGACTTCCAATAATTCCTCCCATTCCAATTTTATGAATAAAATCAAGTTCAGCTGAAATGATTTCCTGTGGAGTTCTATCATTTAAAACTCTGATCAGCAAAGATATGAGTCCTTTAGTGATATCAGTGTTTGAATCTGCTTGAAAATGCACTTTTCCATCTTTTTCATCTGCAATCAACCAAACTTTTGACTGACAACCTTTGATGATGTTTTCTTCAATTTGTTCATTTTCAGGAAATTTCTCCAATCCACTTCCTAACTCCATGATATAGAAAATGGTACTTTCCTTATCATCTCCAAGGATCTCAAATTCACTGATTATTTCGTTTTGAACTTCCTGAATACTGCTCATTTATTTTTTATTCTAGCAATTTGGGCTACTGCCTCAGCTAATTTTTCTATTTCTGATTTGGAATTGTAAACAGCGAATGATGCTCTAACAGTTCCCTCAAGCCCAAGTCTTTTCATCAATGGTTGTGTACAATGATGACCAGTTCTGACTGCAATACCTTTTGCGTCCAGCATCATCCCAACATCAAAAGGATGCATTTCTTTAATGTTGAAAGATAGAACACTTACTTTATTCGAGGCTGTTCCAACAGGAATGAAGCCATTGATGGGGTTAAGTAATTCATTCGCATAAGCCAAAAGGTCATCTTCATGCATTTTGATATTTGGCTTACCTATTTCTTTAATAAAATCTAATGCCTTCTTGAAAGCAATGACATCTCCTATATTAGGTGTCCCTGCTTCAAATTTAAATGGGATTTCATTGTAAGTTGTTTTTTCAAAAGATACCTCTTTAATCATTTCCCCTCCACCCTGGTAAGGGGGCATTTCCTCAAAAAGCTCTCTTTTTCCAAACAATACACCTAATCCAGTTGGACCGTAAAGTTTATGAGCCGAAAAAGCCAGAAAATCACAGTCTAAAGTTTGAACATCTATTTCTAAATGGCTAGTGGATTGAGCTCCGTCCAAAAGTACTTTTGCACCGATAGAATGAGCAGCTTCAATTATCCTTTCTACAGGGTTTATAGTTCCTAATGCATTTGAAGCATGAACAATGCTAACTAATTTAGTTTTCGGAGAAAGTAATTTTTCAAAATCTTCGAAAATAATTTCTCCAACTTCATTGATTGGGATAATTTTTAAAAAAGCTCCTTTTTCCTCACATAGCATTTGCCATGGAACGATGTTAGAGTGGTGTTCTAAAGTTGAAATGATAATTTCATCTCCAGCTTGTATAAATTTTCTCCCGAAGGTACTAGCAACTAGATTGATACTTTCAGTCGTTCCTTTAGTAAAAATTATTTCAGCAGATTCTTTAGCATTTATGAATTGCTGAACTGCCTCTCTGGTTTTCTCGAAATATCCTGTTGATCTGTCTGCTAAGGCATGCGCACCACGATGGATATTAGCATTATCATGATTATAATAATTAGATAATGAGTCAATTACCGATTGAGGCTTTTGAGTAGTTGCCGCATTGTCAAAATAAACCAAAGGCTTTCCATTTACCTCTTGATGAAGAATCGGGAAAGATTGTCTTATTTTTTCGATAGCGATATCCATTTATGATTTAGAATTTACTCCCTAGTCTTTCTTGAACTAAATTGGTGCAATATTCTCTGAAGCTTTCATTTTCAATATGCTCAAGAACCTCACCGGCGAAAGCAAATAAGAGTAAACCTTTTGCTTGTATTTTATCAATACCCCGTGCTTGCAAATAGAATAATGCTTCTTCATCTAGTTGACCTGTAGTACAACCATGAGAACATTTCACATCATCTGCCCAAATTTCTAATTGTGGTTTGGTATTTATGGTAGCATCATTGGACAACAGTATATTGTTGTTTTGTTGAAAGGCATTGGTTTTTTGAGCATCCTGCCTCACAAAAATTTTACCATTGAATACCCCTCTTGATTGATCTGCAAGTATGCCTTTATAAAGTTCATTTGATTCAGCATGAGGAATAGTATGATCTACATTGGTGTGATTGTCCACGTGAGTTTTACCATTCAACAAGTAAATTCCATACATGTTTCCCTCTGAATTACTGCCTAAAAGATTCAAGCTTAGGTTATTTCTAACCATTTCTCCTGAAAGTGAAAGAGTAACCGAAGTAAAACGAGAATCCTGAAGGAGATTTGTTTCTATGTTACTTACCTCAAAAGCGTTTTTCCCTTCATTCTGAATTCTATAATATCTTATTTGAGAGTTTAACCCACCTTTAATTTCTACAACTTTGTTGACGAAATATGGTGTATCACCTTTATTTATGCTATGTGAAATAAAAGTAACCTCTGCAAAGTCTCCTGCATCAATCCAAACCCTTGGAGAAATAACATCTCCTAAATTGGCTTTGTTAAATGAGAGAAGAAGGATAGGTTTTTCAACAACTTCCTTTTTTGGAATGCTAATAAAAACACCTTCTTCAAAAGAAGCTTGATTCAATGCTGCAAATGCATCTTTATCAACTTTAGCGATACTCCCGATGGGGGTTTCTAGTTTTTCGCTTAAAGTAGAGAAGTTTAAATGGTCAATACCAAGGCAAAGGTTTTTTATAAGATGGCCATTCGAAAATACCAAAATTGGACCTTCAAAGCCTTGAGGAATTGCCTCACTAACTTCTTCCTCACTTAAATCAAAAGGTTTTGCAGGACTTAAGTTAGAAAGTGATTGCTCAAGCTTTTTGGTTATTGCAGTGAATTTATATTCTTCTGATTTGAGAGTAGGAAGGCCTTGATTTAGGAAACTGGCTTTCCCTTCTTCTCTGGCTTTTTCAAATCCGACAAAAGAAGATTCCAAAAATCCTTCAAATAGATTTTGCTTAGTAAGCGTACTCATGTTTTTGGGGTTGATGAGAGTATCAGACAGTTGCTTCAGAGTCTATGGCCTCTTTGATCCAGTCATAGCCTTTTTCTTCAAGTTCGAGAGCCAAATCTTTAGTACCAGATTTGACAATTCTACCTTTATAAAGAACATGGACGAAATCTGGAACGATATAATCCAACAAGCGCTGGTAGTGAGTTACAACAATAGTTGCGTTGTCTTTAGACTTTAATTGATTCACACCATTTGAAACAATTCTCAAGGCATCAATATCCAATCCTGAATCAGTTTCGTCAAGGATAGAAAGGGTAGGCTCAAGCATCGCCATCTGGAAGATTTCATTTCTTTTCTTTTCTCCGCCAGAAAAACCTTCATTAAGCGATCTGCTGAGAAGCTTTTGGTCAATTTCCACCAATTTCATCTTCTCTTTCATCATAGTAAGAAACTTAACTGCGTCGAGTGCCTCAAGTCCTCTGTATTCTCTTACTTGATTTACAGCTGTCCTAAGGAAGTTAGTTGAACTTACTCCCGGTATTTCTACAGGATATTGAAAAGCTAGGAATACACCTTCCCGGGCACGATCTTCAGGAGCAAGTTCCAAAAGATCTTTTCCTTTGAAAAAAACTTCACCTTCTGTTACCTCATATTCTTCTCTTCCTGCTAATACTGACGCTAAAGTCGATTTCCCAGAACCATTAGGTCCCATAATGGCATGTACTTCACCAGCTTTTACTTCCAAATTGATCCCTCTCAAAATAGGTGTTCCTTCGATGGAGGCATGCAGATTTTTAATACTTAACATATTCGTCTTAATCTTTCAATTTTAAATTTAAACTTACCCTACAGATCCCTCTAGCGTCAGAGCGAGTAGCTTTTGGGCTTCTACAGCAAATTCCATTGGTAATTGGTTTAATACTTCTTTTGCATAACCATTTACAATTAGAGCTACTGCATCTTCTGTGGATATACCTCTTTGATTACAATAGAATAATTGATCCTCACCGATTTTGGAAGTGGTAGCTTCGTGCTCAACTTTAGCAGAAGAATTATTGATATCTATGTAAGGGAATGTATGTGCACCACATCTGTCTCCCATTAGCAATGAATCACACTGTGAGAAATTTCTGGCGTTATCTGCCCTTTTCATCACTTGTACTTGTCCTCTATATGAGTTTTGTGATTTTCCCGCAGAAATACCTTTGGAAACAATTCTTGACTTAGTGTTTTTGCCAATATGAATCATTTTAGTTCCTGTATCAGCCTGCTGATAATTGTTCGTGACTGCTACAGAATAAAATTCTCCAATTGAATTATCTCCTTTTAATATACAAGAAGGATATTTCCAAGTTACTGCTGATCCCGTCTCAACTTGAGTCCAAGATATTTTAGAATAATCCCCTGCGCAAATGCCTCGCTTAGTAACAAAATTATAAATACCGCCTTTCCCGTTTTTATCTCCTGGGAACCAATTTTGAACTGTAGAATATTTTACCTCTGCATTTTTTGCAGCGTAAATCTCTACCACAGCGGCATGAAGTTGATTTTCATCTCTTTGAGGTGCTGTACAGCCTTCTAGATAAGATACATAGGCCTCATCTTCGGCTACGATTAATGTCCTTTCAAATTGACCTGTATTAGCAGCATTAATTCTGAAATAGGTAGAAAGCTCCATTGGACATCTTACCCCTTTCGGAATGTAACAAAATGACCCATCTGAAAATACTGCTGAATTCAATGCCGCGTAATAGTTATCAGTCATTGGTACAACTGATCCCAAATATTTTTTTACTAAATCGGGATGCTCCTTTACTGCTTCGCTGAATGAGCAAAAGACGATACCGAGTTTAGATAATGTTGCTTTGAATGTAGTTCCAACTGAAACTGAATCAAGAACTGCATCAACAGCAATTCCTTGAAGTTTCTTTTGTTCATTAAGATTGATACCTAACCTTTCATAAATCTGAAGTAATTCTGGATCAACTTCATCAAGAGACTTAGGTTTATTGCTTTGTTTTGGAGCTGAATAGTATCTTAGGCTTTGAAGATCAACTTTAGGATATTTGACATTTGCCCAAGAAGGCTCGGTCATAGTTTTCCAGGTTTTGAAGGCTTTCAATCTCCATTCAAGTAGCCATAGAGGTTCCTCTTTTTTTGTAGAGATCCACTTTATGATATCTTCATTGAGTCCAATTGGAGCTTCATCTGCCTCATAATTAACAGACCAGCCGTGCTCGTACTCTTTGGAGGTAAATTCTTCTAAAATCTGATTGTCTTTGCTCATATTAGCTAAGTTATTTAGACTAATTACATTTTAACTGCGAATGTACAACATATAATGAAAAAAATATGTTCAGAACTATTCGAAAATTCTATGATTGATAAATTAATTCAATCAAAAGTTGGCTTCTGAAGCGATTTCGAAGATATGTGACAAAAAAAAAGTGCTGATAGGTCAACACTTTTTTTTTCAATATTCTCAAAAATACCGGATTTTTATTTATTTGGATTTAATCCAAATAGAGTTATTTCTCTTTATCAAAGAATTGAATAGGCCTGTTTATACTTTCTTCCAGTACAATAAGTGTTTCTGTTCTATCTATACCATCTACTTTCTGAATATTATCTAAAACTAATCTTAAGTGATTTGTGTCTCTGCATATAATTTTAGCAAAAATGGAATAGTTGCCAGTCGTATAATAGGCACTTACTACTTCAGAAATAGTTTTTAGTTTTTCAATCACATTGTCATAAAGCGAACTTTTTTCCAAATAGATTCCCAAAAAAGCCGATATATCATAGCCAAGTTTTGAGAAGTCTATGTTTAAAGTGGCGCTTTTCACAATTCCCATATCCTCTAATTTTTTCATGCGGACGTGAACTGTACCAGATGATACGAAAACCTTTTTTGCGATTTCTGTGTATGGAGTCTTCGCATCCTCATTTAAAAGTGAGATGATTTTTAGGTCAATATTGTCGATATCTAAAATTTTATCCATTTTCCTTTGTTGGATTTAGATGATTTTTAATGAATGTGCCTGTAAATTAGAGGTTCTTCAAAAAATACCAAAATTTTTTTTTCAATTTGTAATTGAAACCAAAATCAGTTTACTTTGGCATTATTATAAATGCCATTCGAATATTTGGTTTTTACATGAAACATTCAAATTTTAATTGGTTGTTATTAAAAACTCCAAATCTTCGAGCGTTATTTGATGGAAACTTTTAATCTCTAAAGTTATATTTGGGTTTATATTCTGAAAAGGTCTTGCTTGTGGCAGGACTTTTTTATTTAATGTAATCTCATTTATAACATTAAAGACACTTTTAAATAGCGAATTTTTAAAAATTATATTTTGACCGTCTTAGAATACAGTGGTTGATAGTCCATCATGACATTTTAATAAATAAAGATTCCACTTAGATATAACCATTTATGCTGAATTCCGAAAAGCACTCTGTTTTTAGATATTTAAGGCGTTTACTTTAGCTTTTTTTTGAGCGGTTGTGTGGATTGTTTTCACTGTATTTATTTTGAACAAAAGAACCACACGATGAAAAAATCTTTATTATTTATTATCCTAATCGGAATTTCAATTTCAGCATACTCTCAGATTAAGTCATTTGCTCCTGAAAAAACTTTTCCGGAAAATAATCCTGATTCTAAATTTTATACTGTCTCAGGCGAGAGGCATGGTCCATCTTTTTTTAAAAAATTCACTTTCCCTGAAGTAGAGTATAGTCCGGGCGAAACGCTCAATTTTGAACATTATCACACGGTTGATGTGATGTACCATTGGTATAAGGTGTGGGCTGAAAAATACCCTGATATAGTCGAGGTTTATGAGGTTGCCAAATCTTTTGAAGGAAGACCTATCCTACAAATGACGATCACAAATAAAAAGACAGGGAAGGATACTGAAAAACCTGCTGCATATTTTGAAGGGGGGAGACACTCCGGAGAAATCACTTCTAGTGAATCTATTCTTTGGTTGACCCAACATATTTTGGAAAACTATGGGAAAGATCAAGAGATCACAGAATTGGTAGATACAAAGGCTATTTACCTTAGACCTCAAAATAATCCAGATGGTTCTAATCTATATCTCAGAACTGAACAAAGAAATAGAAGTACTGTTAAACCTCATGATAACGATAGAGATGGGTTACTTGATGAAGATCCAGAGGAAGACTTAGATGGTGACGGTATTATTTATCAAATGAGGAAAAAGGCAACTACGCCAGAGGATAAAGAAAAGGCCAATTTCATCATAGATCCGGAAGACCCAAGTCAAAAATTAATGAAAAGGACTTTTCCTGGAAAAGGAGAATACTTAGTGTATACAGAAGGCTTTGATAATGATGGAGATGGTTCTTTCAATGAAGATGGAATTGGAGGTTTAGATCTGCATAGGAATTATCCTGAGAACTGGAGACCTGATACTGGTGGTGATTTAACTGGTAGAGGATATACTCAAAATGGAGCCGGAGAATTCCCAATGAGTGAATTAGAATCCCGTGCGACGGTTCTTTGGGTTCTAAGCCATCCAAATATTTCTGTAGTTAACTCCATGGATACACGAGTTCCCATGCATCTTAGAGCTCCATCTACTTCTAAAGCTGAAGAAAGAATGTACCCAAACGATTTGGCCATTTACAAGGAGATGGATCAATTAGGTTTGTCGTTTACTGCTTATCCTTGGGCTGGCGATGTGTATGAAACTTACGCAACTCGATATAAAGTAAATAGTATGACTGGAGATCCATTAAAACCAAGTCCACTTTTTGGACATGGTCCTGATTTCGGGTATTTCTACTATGGCAGTATTTGGTATGGGGATGAGCTTTGGAATAATGGAGCCATGAAAGATTACAATGGCGATGGAATTTATGATGATTTTGATGGTTTAAGATGGGATGAAGAAGCAAATGGGGGAAAAGGTTTTAAATCTTGGACTCCCTTCAATCATCCAGTTTTAGGTGAAGTGGAAATCGGAGGTTTTCATCCTAAGTTTTTTGGACAGAACGGACCTACCTGGCAATTAGAAGATTGGGCTAAAAAGCAGGCATTATTTAACCTTGCAATGGCAAAAAGGCTTCCACAATTAAATATTTCCTCCCTTGAAGTTACCAATCAAGGAAATGGAGAATTTGAAATCTCTTTAGGATGGACAAATATAGGAGGCCTTCCAGTGGCACTTGAACAAGCAAAACTTGTGAAAATTGTTCAGGAAGATCGGGTTTCCTTGAATTTTGACAAGGAATTAACAAAGGGTTATGAAGATGCAAAAGTTCAGATTATTAGTCCTGATTTATACGATAAGACTATATACGCTGGATATACTGAGGTAGGAGAAGAAAAATCAGTAACATTTAAAATAAAAGTGAATACTGATGAAGAGGTCAAAGGAAAAATTAGATTGTCTTCCACTAGAGGAGGTTATTTTGAAAAAGAGTTTACACTAAAATAGAAAATCATGCTTAAAAAAATAGCTGTAGGTTATTTTCTCTGTTTTGCTTTCCTGATTTCAGTTTCGGAAGCACAACAAAAGAGATCTTTAAACCATTCTGATTACGATGGATGGGAAAGTCTTAGATCAGAAAAAATCACTAAAGATGGACTTTGGGTAGGTTACCAAATTTCCCCTCAAGAAGGAGATGGAAGGGTTGAATTATTTTCATACAAAAACCCGACGAATAAATTTATAATACCTAGGGGATCAGGGTATGAATTTACAGCGGATAATGCATTTGCGGTAGGTAAAATTCTTCCTCAAGAAGATTCTGTCCATTTACTTAAAGTAAAAAAGACCAAGAAAGATGATATGCCTTCTGACAGTCTTTTCATTTATCAAATGAGTACTGGAAAATTGGAGAAATTCCCAGAAGTAAAATCTTTTGACACTCCTACTGAACGAGGAAGTTGGATTGCAATTCATTTTGAAAAAGAAAAACCTGCAAAAAAAGATCCTGCCGATTCAACTGCAAAAGCAGAAAAGCCAAAAAAGACTGACGGCACAAAATTATTGGTGAGAAGCCTTGATGGGAGTAAATCGTTTGAGTTTGAAAGGGTTAAATCTTATGGTTTTGCACCAAATGGCGATTACCTACACTTTGAATTAGCGGAGGAGGACACATTAGATAATGCGGCGATTCATATTTTGAATTTATCTTCTGGAGAAAATAAAGCCATTCATGAAGGAATGACTTCCTACACGATGAATAGATTTTCTCCTCAATCAAAGTATTTGGCATTCCTTACTTCTGATGATTCAACAAAAGCTAAAAAAGCTTACTACCAACTTCATCTATATGATATTAAAGAGGGTAACCTAAAGAAATTGGCTGATGAGACTAGTAATGGAATATTGGATGATGGAAGAATAAGTGAAAATGGCTCTTTAAAATTTTCAGAGGACGAAACCAGATTGTTTTTTGGTACAACTCCTAATTACATAGACTATCCCTATGAAAATGATAGTACTATTTTGGAAGATGAAAGACCAAGCCTCGATATATGGGGTTGGCAGGATTCTCAGATCCAACCCATGCAATTGAGACAAAAATCGAGAGAGGAGAGAAGGTCTTACCTTGCCACAATCAACCTATCTAATGGAATGATTGCTCAGTTAGAATCACCTGGTCTGGAAGATGTAAGATTGGAAAATAAAGTAACTAGAGATTTTGGTTTAGGAACAACAAACTCTCCATATGAAAGAAGCTACAGCTGGGATATTCAAATTGGTAGAGATGTATATCTGGTTGATTTTAAGGACGGATCTAGGAAATTGATTGAAAAAGATGCATCTGGGTTTCCAAGTATTTCACCTGCCGGCAAATATGTTTATTGGTATGCAAGTAGAGATAGCGCCTGGGTGGCGTATGATATTGCGGCAGAGAAAAAAATAAATTTGACAGTTAGTATTGAAAGCCCGTTTTTTGAAGAACTTCATGATTCACCATCATTACCTGGGAGTTATGGCGAAAGTGGCTGGCTTGATGATGATTTGGCTTTATTGATAAACGATCGATTTGATATTTGGAAAGTTGATCCTAAAAACCCTTCTGGCGCAGAAAATATTACTTTAGGAGAAGGTAGAAAAAACAATACCGTTTTTAGAGTAGAGAATTTGGATCGGGAGATTTTGAGTATTGATCCTTCTAAGCCTTTGATTTTAAGTGTATTCAACGAAAATACAAAAGAATCAGGTTTTTATACTTCAATGGTTAATTCAAAAACAGCTCCTAAAAAGTTGATTTTTACCCCTAACAGATATTATGGATTAACAAAAGCAAAAGAAACCAACCAAGTCCTGCTGAGGAAATCCACTTATGTGGAAAATCCTGATTTATATTTGTCAGATTTAACTTTTAAGAATCTTACAAAAGTCTCAAATTTAAACCCTCAGCAAGCAAGCATTAATTGGGGGACATCAGAGTTGGTATCCTATATAACCACTGAAGGGGATCCATTACAGGGTATACTTTTCAAACCAGAGAATTTTGATCCGAATAAGAAATATCCTATGATGGTTTATTTCTATGAAAGAAGCAGTGATGGGCTTTATAATTACAGATCTCCAGCTCCTAGTGCTTCTACTATCAACATCCCTTATTTCGTAAGTAATGAGTATTTGGTTTTTGTGCCAGATATTAAATATGAGTTGGGGCTTCCAGGACCAAGTGCTTTAAGTTGTATCATCCCGGGAGTTCAGGCAGTTGTAGCGAAAGGATTTGTTGATGCAGATAACATGGCGATTCAAGGTCAGAGCTGGGGCGGATATCAAGTAGCATATTTGATGACGCAGACAAATATGTTTAAAGCTGCAGGAGCTGGTGCACCTGTGGTGAATATGACTTCTGCTTATGGAGGAATACGTTGGGGAACAGGGATGAGCCGTATGTTTCAATATGAGCAGACCCAGTCCAGAATTGGTGGTACACTATGGCAGAAGCCTCTTTATTACCTTGAAAATTCCCCATTATTCTTCATGGATAGAGTAGAAACACCAGTACTAATCATGCACAATGATGCAGATGGTTCTGTGCCTTGGTACCAAGGAATAGAAATGTTTATGGCTTTGAAGAGATTAAATAAGCCAGCTTGGTTACTACAATATAATGATGAAGATCATAACCTTGTTCAAAGAAGAAACAGAAAAGATCTCTCTATGAGATTGAGTCAATTCTTTGACCATTATTTGAAAGGAGCACCTGCTCCACTTTGGATGACTGAAGGTTTACCGGCAGTAGAAAAAGGAAAGACACTCAAATATGAGTTGAGCGATAAATAATAAGCAAGAAGCCCTGAAATTAAAAATTCAGGGCTTCTTTTTTTATACCGCTACAGCTGCTTTTATATGTGGATGTGGATCATAATCAATTAATTCAAAGTCTTCCAGTTTAAAAGAAAAGATATCTTTGACTTCCGGATTTATTTTCATGGTAGGCAATTTCCTGATTTCCCTGCTTAACTGTAATTCTGCTTGCTCGATATGATTAGAATATAAATGAGCATCCCCAAATGTGTGTACAAAATCACCTGGTTTTAAGCCACATACTTGGGCTACCATCATTGTGAATAAAGCGTAGGAGGCAATATTGAAAGGTACTCCTAGAAATACATCAGCACTTCTTTGGTATAACTGGCAAGAAAGTTTTCCATCAGCTACGTAAAATTGAAAAATAGTGTGGCATGGGGGCAGAGCCATTTGATCAACATCCGCTACATTCCATGCGCTCACAATATGCCTTCTACTATCAGGTTTGGTTTTGATTTGATGAATCAAATTCTTGATTTGATCTATTTCTCCTCCTTTACCATCTGGCCAATGTCTCCACTGATACCCATAAACTGGTCCTAAATCACCATTTTCATCAGCCCATTCATCCCAGATAGAAACTTTATTTTCCTTAAGGTATCCTATATTGGAATCTCCCCTCAAAAACCATAGGAGTTCAACGATGATAGATCTTAAATGAAGTTTTTTAGTCGTTACCAAAGGAAAGCCTTCTGATAAATCGAATCGCATTTGATGTCCAAAAATGCTTGTAGTTCCTGTTCCAGTCCTGTCTCCTTTTTGAGTTCCCTCATTTAGGATTTTCTTCATTAAATCGTGATACTGCTTCATTGAATTTATAGGCTTTACTTTATCCGCAATTTAGTTAGTTCGTCTAAGAAAACGAACGAGTAAATAACAAAGATGTCAAATATCTAGTAATATTGGAGATAGTAATTAATCGTTAGAAGTTCCCTCCATTAATGCCGATGTTCCAAAAATCAACAGCATACTTTTCACTTTTCATCGGTTTATTCCTCTCAATCCTAATTTTATTATTTCCGCCAAAGGTTCAGTTTAACTACGACTTCGAGCAGTTTTTTCCTCAAAAGAGTGATGATTTGGAGTTTTATCAATGGTTTAGAAATGAGTTTGAAAATGACAATGATTATCTATTGGTGGCCATAGAAAATTCCAAAGGGGAATTGTTAAACAGAGATTTTTTAGCGAAAGCGCTTGAAGTTCAGACTGAACTCTCCGAATTGAATGATGTCGATACCATAATTTCTATTTTAAATTTTCAAAAACCTATCATAGGTCTATTTGGATCCCGCTGGGAAAAAGTAATGAAATGGGGATCAGATGAGGAATTAGTAAAATCGTCTAAAAATCTAGAGCAATATCGTTCTAAACTAATATCTAAAGACGGGAAATCTATTCTATTCTGGATAAAAAATACTCAAAATATTTCTAAGGAAAACGGGGATATTCTTTATGAAGAAATCCAAAAAGTATTTGATCGAAACGAACTTCCACCCAAAGCGGTAGCAGGCAAAATTCAAGCTCAAGGTGATTTTATCAAATTAATGCAAAAAGAGTTTGGGTTGTTTTTCGGCGCATCAATTCTTTTGATTTTAGTCATGTTATTTCTGATTTTCAGGAGTTTTTGGGCAGTATGGATACCCGTATTAGTATTATTAATTGGCACGCTTTGGGCATTCGCTATATTTTTTTATTTCGGGAAATCTCTCGATGTGATGTCCATTATGCAGCCGACAATATTTTTGATCGTAGGTTTAAGTGCCTTAGTCCATTTTATAACTCATTTCAATATCAAATTTCAAAAAAGCAATTCAAAAGGCGAGGCTGTAAATGAAGTATTCAAAGAACTTTTTATCCCTGTTGGATTAACGATTTTGACAACTTCAGTGGGTTTTATTTCATTGTTTTTTACAACAATTCCGGCTCTTAAAAATTTTGGATTAAGTACAGGAATAGGTGTTTTAATAATGTTTTTTGCCATTATACTTCTTACTCCTGGCTTACTTTTTTTAGTTCGAATAAAAATAAATAGATCATCTGACCTGATCATTTCATCTAGATTTCTTGCCTCACTATTATCAGCTATTCTTGAAAGGAAAAAACTTATAATCTTTTCATTTTTAGTGATCAGTTTATCTGGTATTTGGGCTGGTACGTCTATTAAGATCAATGGATTTCTTCTGGATAATTTACCGCAAGATCATCCTATCCAACAAGATGTAGATTACTTTGATAAGCAGTTTGGTGGTTCTAATCCTTTAGAATTGTACTTGGAGGTAGGTTCTTCTTCAGCAACTCTTTTGGATTATAATGTCCTTCAAGAAATTGATAAAATTGAAAAGAAGCTGTTTGAGTTGATTGGCTCAAATCAAATTATTTCTCCTTTGACATTGGTGAAAACTTTGAATCAAGCACAAAATCAAGGAAATGAAAATGCGTATGTCTTTCCTTCGCCAGGTCAATTTAAGAGAATGGAAAAATATTTAGAGAGAGATCTAAACAGCTATGGAATAAAAATTCTTTCTGACCAAAACCGCTCAGGTAGGGTAAGTGCCAGATCTCCGGATTTTGGGACTTATAGAATGTCACAAATCAGGAGTGACTTAATAGAATATGTAAACACTGAAATTGATTCTAGGTATTTACAAGTCAAATGGACTGGAACCGCGTATTTAATGGATAAAGGCCACAAATCTGTTACGGTCCAAATGGCAAAAGGACTGGGTTTTGCTTTTTTAGTAGTTGGAATTATAGCTGGTATCTTATTCAGATCTTGGAGAATATCTTTCATTTTATTAATTCCAAATATCATTCCTTTGATTTGGATGTTGGGGCTTATGCTCATAATCGGGGTAGACTTTAAATTGACTACTGCGATCTTATTTACAGTTGCTTTTGGAATTGCCGTGGATGATAGCATTCATTTTATGACTCGATTAAGATTTGAACTGGGAAAAGGGAAAAGTCTTTTCTATGCCATAAAGAGAACTTTCTTGGAAACGGGTAAAGCTATTGTATTGACATCTTTAATTCTGGTATGTGGGTTTGGTTTACTGATTTTCTCGGAGTTTGGCGTAACTCATTTTACAGGATTACTAATCGCGGCGTCCTTGATTTTTGCTTTATTAGCTGACTTATTCCTTTTACCCTTATTGTTACTCCCCATGAAAAAAGTCTGGGAGAAGAAAGCCAAAAAGTTAATCTCTTAACCCTTCTAATGAAAAAGTTGCTGCGACTGGATAATGGTCAGAATAATCTACCTCTCTATGTGTTTTAAATTGAATAGGTTTTAAAATTGGAGAAGAAAAAATATGATCTATTCTTAAGAAGAATAAAACCTTATTATAGGTAAACCCAAAGCCTCTTCCCGCATATTCAAAAGCATTTTCTAAAGTTTCATTTAATTTGAAATAGGTATATGAATAGGGTACTTCGTTCAAATCTCCCATTAATATCACGGGATGGGGACTATTTAAATAGTGCTCAACCAATAAATTTAATTGCTTACTTCTTTCAAGGCTTCCCCTATGAAGTTTTCCCAAAGTCTGCCTATAATTTTCCCTTACACCTTCTAAATCTTCCAAACCGTCTGAATTAATCCTCATAGACTCCAAATGAGCATTATAGATCCTGATCGTATCATTATTGACAAGGATATCAGCAAAAATTGCCCCATTGGTTCCATTCTTATCAAATACTTTTCCTTCATTGATGATTGGATATCTACTAAAAATAGCTAAGCCATAAGATCTTTTTTTAGGATTTCCCTTTATCACTTGATATGAAGATTCAAACCCTGCATCTTTTCCTAATAGCTTGATTGCATTTCTTGATGCAGAGGTAAAATCTTGATAAAACTCCTGAAATACTTTTATATCCGCAGGATGTTCCTGTAGCCAGGTAAAAACATTTGGATCAAATTGGCCTTCTACATTTCTACTGTAATTGAATAAATGAGCATTATAAGTTAAAACCTTTAAGCCTTCAGCTTCTTCGTTTTTCGAGTTTATCTGAAAAGTAATAAGAGCAAATTTGTATCCTATAATTAAAGCTGCTAAATGAAAAAGTGCCGTTTTTTTCCAAGAAAGAGTTAAAATGAACAGCATGAATAAATTTATTAACCAAATAATTGGTATAAAAAATGGCAACAAACCAACATAGGGAATATATTCTGGAGAAATGTAAACACTAAAAAATAAAATCAGTGAGCAACAAAATATAATTCCTGACAGGTATTTCATGTGATGAGTTTAGTGGTGCCCAAAGTAAATCAGTCAAAATTACTTATTTGAATTTCTGACTGATTTTATTTCGTTTTAACAAAAGTTCAAGCTTTTTCGTCTCTAATACGATATTTGTGAAATAACAGTTAGATTACTAATCCATTGAGGCTCTTTCAAATAAAAACACAGGATTAATTAATTAGGGCGGGAATTTTGTATAGATGTAGTTAATTGTTTATTTCAATGAGAAATCTTACTATCATGAAAACACAATATTTAATCTGGGTCTCTGCTTTTGCATCCTTTCTATTTTCATCTTGTGATCCCAAATCATCAGAGTCAATAGAAAAATCAGAAGTTTCTGATTCTGTCGAAGAGACATCGGAAGCCGAAAACAGGCCAAGTCCACTTGAAGTAAAAGATGCAATGATTTCAGGGAAAGCTTTCAAAGTACATTATGGCTCTCCTTCAGTGAAAGGCAGGACTATTTGGGGAGATTTAGTTCCATATAATATTGTATGGAGGACTGGTGCAAATGAAGCGACTTACGTAGAGTTAAGTGAGGAAATGTTGGTGGAAGGTGAAAAACTTGCAGCAGGGAAATATTCGCTTTTTACAATCCCAAAAGAAAATACAGATTGGACAGTAATATTTAACTCTGAATGGGATTTGGAACATGGCCATTTTCAATACGATGAAAAAAACGATGTTTTGCGGGTGGAGGTATCCCCACAATGGGAATCAAGTTCACAAGACAGACTTTCAATTGACTTGGAAAATCCAGGGATGGTGATTAGGTGGGAGAAATTAAAGCTTCCTATTTCTATAAAATAAGTTTCATAGATACATGGCCCTCAATCCATAAGATTGAGGGCCATTTTTGATTGATGTCAAATACAGATTATTCTGAAGGACATTCTAAAAGAAAGGATTAAATTTGCTGGATTTTAAAATTTCGGAAAGTTGATCTGATTACCCTCCTGATTTTCTAATTTACCTCATCTACTCTTCAAAATCTAATATGAAGTATATCTCTTTTTTGTTGGTTTTAGGGATTACAATCACTTTGGCGATTTATGTATCTAGGCCAATAGGTCCAGTTCCTCCTATTGCACCTCTTTTGGATCCAAATCATGGGTTTTGGCAAAATATGTATAGCGAAGATGATCTGGCTGAAGAAGAGCTAGAATTGCCAGGGCTTAGTTCTCCAGTACAGGTGGTTTACGATGAAAATTTAATCCCACATATTTTCGCCGAAAACAAAAAAGATCTTTATCAAGCCCAAGGTTATATCACTGCCAAACATAGACTCTGGCAGATGGAATTCCAAACAAGAGCCGCGGCTGGAAGACTTTCTGAAATAGTTGGAGATGTGGCTTTAGATATAGATCGAATAGCAAGAAGAAAAGGACTTGGGTATGGAGCTGAATTAGGTTTGGAATTTTTGAAAAATAACGATCCTGAAACTTTAGAATTTTTGGAATCTTATGCTGCTGGGGTTAACCAGTACATAGAAAGCCTTAGCCCAGGTCAAACTCCAGTTGAATATAAAATATTGAATTATAAACCTGAAGAATGGACTCCTTACAAGTCGCTTCTATTGCTTAAATACATGTCTGACATGTTAGTGGGAGATAGAGACTTGGAATATTCAAATTTGAGGAAAATTTTAGGTTCTCAAATGTTGGATAAGCTTTATCCTGATTATCCAAATGAAGTTGAA